>NZ_JBFBGS010000009.1:0-209643 GCF_040684795.1 Kitasatospora sp. NPDC089797
CCCCGTGGTGCCCTACTCACACCCCCGAGGGCCCGGACCACTGCGGCAGTGGTCCGGGCCCTCGGGGTTCTCGGCCGTCTGCACGGTGACGCGGTCAGGCGGCGGGGCCGGCGGCTAGCGCTCCGCGGCGGGCTGCTGGAGGAGGAGTTGGACGCCGTCGAGGATCCGGGCGAGGCCGAACTCCAGGGGGTCGACCGGGTCGGGGGCCCAGGCGCCGGCCGCGATGGCCCGGCGGTTCTTCGACGACGTGACCGCCCCGGTCAAGGAGTTCGCGCTGATCCGGAACGCCGGCCACTTCGCGAGCTTCCGGCACCCCGACCGGTTCCTGGACCTGATGCTCACCAAGGTCCGCCCGGCGGTCACCGGCCGGCTGGTCGGCCGGTGACCGCCGCGGGTCACCCGCCGGCCACTGCGATCCGCCGTTGAGCCCCGCAGTCAGTCGTCGAGCACCGCGGTCACCCGTATCTCGTGGACGGCGTTGCGGTCCCCGGTGAGCGGCTGGACCCGCCCGGCGGAATCGACGGCCCGGCAGCGGATCCGGTGCGGGCCCGGCGCGAGCTCGCGGCGGAGCCGGAAGCGCTGCCAACTCGGGTGCGGGCCACGGCGCTCCAGCTCGGCGGGCTGCCAGTCGGCGTCGTCCACGGCCAGCTCGACGGCCGTCACCTCGACGGAACTCCAGGCGTAGCCCGCCAGTTCACCGACTCCGGCCGGGACGGTACTGCCGTCCCGCGGCGTGAGCAGCTTGCTGCTGACGTCCTTCTCGCGGACCGGCCGGGCCGTGCTCTCCCCCGGCAGGACGCGGGTGTACAGCCGGGTGGTGAAGAGGTGCTCGGGACGCTCGGCGGCCAGCACGATCCTGGTCAGCCACTTGACCGCGTTGGTGCCGAACATCCGCGGCGCCACCGCCCGCACCGGGAACCCGTGGTCGGGGCGCAGCGGTTCGCCGTTCATCGCGTGCGCGAGCACGACCTCGGCGCGCGCCTCCGCCAGCGGCAGGTCCTTGAGGTAGCTCAGGCCGCTCTCCCCCGCGAAGTCCCCCCGGTCGGCGCCCTCCAGCCAGACGTGCCGGGCCTCCGGGCGCGGCCCGGCCAGCTCCAGCACCTCGGCGAGCGGCACCCCGGCCCACTCCAGGTTGGTGACGGCCCGGGTCGGCACCTCGGGGTGCAACGGATTGCCGAAGCACTCGTGGACGGCGGTGAACCTGGTCTGCGGCAGGCCCTGGAGAGCCCGGAAGTCCAGCCGCAGGGGCCGCTCCACCAGGCCCTCGACGCTGAGCGTCCAACTGTCGGTGTCGAGCCGCGGATGTCGGCCGAGGTGGTTGCGGACGAAGACGTCCCCGACCGGAGTGAGGAAGACGTCGGGCGTCTCCGGGTCGGTCCTGATCATGCGCCATGCCCCCGTGTCCGTGCTGCTGTTGCCGCGATCGGCGGCACGGGTCGACGGTACAAGGAGGGACTGACAAGGAAGGACTCGATCGGGCGGGGGTGCGGCCGGTCGGCGGCGGACGTCCGATTCCTTCAAGACCCCCGGCCCGCGCCGCGCCTACCGTGGCGGACATGAACAGCACACCCGCACCGCAGTTCGCCTTCATCGGCCTCGCCGTCTCCGACATGGCGGCCTCGGTCACCTTCTACCGCCGGCTCGGCCTCGCCTTCCCCGAGGGCACCGAGCAGGAGCCGCACGTCGAGGCCGAGCTGCCCGGCGGGCTGCTCCTGGTCCTCGACGCCGAGTCGACCATCCGTTCCTTCCACCCCGACTGGCGGCCGCCGACCGGCAGTGCCCGGGCCGCGCTGGCGTTCCGCTGCCAGAGCCCGGCCCACGTCGACGCGCTGTACCAGGAGCTGACCGCCGCCGGGCACCACGGGGAGCTGAAGCCCTGGGACGCCTTCTGGGGCCAGCGCTACGCCTCGCTGCGCGACCCGGACGGCAACGGGGTCGACCTGCTCGCACCGCTGTAGCCGGGGCTGGGCCGCGGCCCCTACCCCCGGAGCAGCTCCGTCACCCTGACCCCCGCCAACTCCCGTACGTCACGCGCCAGGTGCGCCTGGTCGGCGTAGCCGGTCCGGGCCGCCGTCTCGGCCAGCGGGACGCCCGCACGGGCCAGCCCCAGGGCCCGTTGCAGCCGCAGGATCCGGGCCAGCGTCTTGGGACCGTAACCGAAGGCGGTCAGCGAACGGCGGTGCAGCTGCCGGGCACCCAGCCCGACCGTCTCGGCCGTCTCCGCAACGCTGCGCCCGGCCGCCAGAGCGCCCGCCACGGCACGCACCAGCGGGTCCTCGGGCCGGGCCGCGGTCGCCAGGTGCAGCGCCAGTTGCTCCAGCGCGGCGGCGGGGTCGGGGGCGGCGTCGATCCGTCCGGTCAGCCGCCGCACCTCACCGGCGGGCCGTAGATCGGCCAACTCGACTCGCTGGTCCCGTAGTTCGTGCGCGGGAACGCCGAGCAGCACCGGCCCGGCGCCGGGCCGGAAGCGGATCCCGGCCCATGGTCCGCGCAGCCCCGGCCCGGGCCGGAACGCCCGAGTGTCGGGCCCCGCGACGAGCAGCCGCCCGGGCGTCCACAGCAGGTCCATGCACCCGTCCGGCAGCACCAGCCCGGCCGCGCCGCCGATCCCCTCGGCAGCGGCCTCCGCGGCATCGCCCGCCGCACCGCCCGCCTCCGCAGCAGCGGCCGCCGTCGCGGCGCCCTTCGTCCACAGCACCGCTCCGGGCAACCGTGACGCGCGCTCCGCGTAGTCGGTGGCCATGCTCGAAGGCTACGCGGACGGACGGCCTCCGCGCTCCGGGAGCCCGCGGCCCCGACTGCGCGGGGCAGCCGGGGCCGGTGGGGCTGGTGGGGCCGGTGGGGGCAGGGCTGGGAGGGGGCTCAGACCGCCGCCTCGACGGCGGGTTCAGCCGGCTCGCCGCCCTCGGCACCCTCGGTCGGCGCGGCGGCCGCCCCGCCCCGCATCAGCACCAGCGTGAGCACCGCCGCCGCCAGGACCGCGATCCCGCCGACCGTGAAGGTGGTGGAGGTGGCGGTGTTGAAGGCCTCCCGGGCGGCCCGGGCCAGGGTGCCGTCGCCGTTGCCCGCGGAGAGGGCGAGCGCGTCGGTGACGGCGTGCCGGGCCGGGGCGGGGGCGTCGGCGGGCATCGCACCGGTGTAGGTGCTGGAGAGCACGGTGCCGAGGATGGCGACGCCGAGCGCGGCTCCGGACTGCTGGATGGTGTCGTTGAGCGCGGAGCCGACGCCGGCGTGCTCGCCGGGGATGGCGCCCATCAGCGCGTTGGCGGCGGCCGGCATGCCGAGGCCGGAGCCGATGCCCAGGACCAGCATGGCCAGGGCGACCTTGGTGAAGCCGTCGCCGACCGAGAGGGTGGCCAGCAGGCCGAAGCCGCCCGCGATGATCACCATGCCGGTCGAGGTCAGCACCCGGGCCGGGACCTTCTTGCCGAGCGCGGCACCGATCACGTTGAAGGCGAGCGAGGCGACGGCCAGCGGGATGAACGCCAGGCCGGTGTCGGTGGGCGTGAACTCCAGCACGAACTGCAGGTACTGGGTGAGCACCAGCATCAGGCCGCCGGTGGCGAAGGTGAGCAGGACGAGGGAGAAGCTGGCGCCGGTGAAGACCCGGTTGCGGAACAGCTTGAGCGGGACCATCGGCGACTCGGCGCGGACCTGCCGGATGCCGAACCCGGTGAGCGCGGCCACCGCGACGGCCAGCGGACCGAGGGTGTTGACGTGGGCGAAGCCGTCCCGGGGGAGCACGATGATCGACCAGACGAGCGCGGTCATGCCCACCATCGACAGCACCATGCCGGGCAGGTCGGGCTTGCGCCACGGTCCCTTGGACTCCGGCATCAGCACGACCGCCGCGACCACGGCCACGACCGCGACCGGCACGTTGAGCAGGAACACCGCGCCCCACCAGAAGTGGGCGATCAGCGCACCGCCCAGCACCGGGCCGCCGACCAGCCCGACCATGGCCACCGCGGTCCAGGCGGCGATCGCCTTGCGCCGCTCCTCGTCGTCGAAGACGGTGATCAGGATCGAGAGGGTGCTCGGCATGACCAGGGCACCGCCGACGCCCATCAGCACCCGCCCGGCGATCAGCTCACCGGGGGTGGCGGCGACCGCCGCGACCAGGGAGGCCGCACCGAACAGCACCAGCCCGATGATCATCACCTTCCGCCGTCCGAACCGGTCGGACAGGCTTCCCGAGGTCAGCAGCAGGCCCGCGAAGACCAGGATGTACGAGTCGATGATCCACTGGATGTCCTGAGCCCCGGCCTTCAGGTCCTCCGCGATCGGCGGGATGGACACCGTGAGCACCATGTTGTCGATCACCAGCACCAGGCTGCTGAGACAGAGCACGACCAGGATGAGCCAGCGACGCGGGTGACGATCCGTCTGACGGTCCACCACGATCCCCCCTTTTCGGTTCGGAAGTCATCGCGGCGCACATCGTCCGCCGTCCCCGACCGAACGGTGTGCGCCACGCCGAACACTGTACGGAGGCCGAACACCGTTCGCAATACCGAACACTGTGCGCTGCTCCGTACGGTGTTCGGTGGCGGGGCCTATGCTGGACGGACCGCACCCGACCAGGGCGCACGTGGAATGGAGAAACCTGATGACGGCCAAGTCGGAGGACGAGACCCCGCCGGAGCACCGGGTCGAAGCACAGCCGGGCATCGCCTCGCCGTGGAACCGCCCGCAGAAGCGACGGACCCAGCCCGCCCTCAGCCGGGATCAGATCGTCGCCGAGGCCTCCGCGCTGCTGGACGCCGAGGGCATCGAGGCCCTGAGCATGCGCAAGCTCGGCGCCCGCCTCAACGCCGGCGCGACCTCCCTGTACACCCACGTCGCCAACAAGGACGAGTTGCTCGCCCTGGTGGTCGACCAGGTCTTCGGTCAGCTCCCGCTGGCCGACCCGGAGGGCGCCGAGGACCTGGCGGTCTGGCGGGAGAAGATCCTGGAGTGCGCCGAGAACACGCGCACGGTCATCCTGCGCCACCCGTGGATGGTCACGGTGTTCGGCGACGTCGGGGTGGTCTACCTCGGCCCCAACTGGATGCGGGTCTCCGAGAGCATGCTCACGCTGATGGAGGTGGCGGGCTTCGGGCTCCTCGAAGCCAATGAGGCGATGAGCGCGATCATGGGCTACACCATCGGCACCGCCTGTGTGGAGGCCGCCTGGCTGAGCGCGCTGAACAGGAGCGGCCAGGACGAACAGGTCTGGCTGAGCCAACTGCTGCCCACCGTCATCGAGGCCACCAAGGACTTTCCGCGCCTGCACCGGCTGTACACCACCGAGGTGCAGCGGGAGGTCAACGAGGGCAGCCGGGACGGCAGCTTCGCCCGGGGCATCAAGGTGATCATCAGTGGGATCGAGGCGCAACGCACCGCACAGCACAAGGGCTGACCCCGGCCTCTTCCCCGGCTCCGGACCTCCCCCGGCCCCGACCCCGCCTTCGACCCCGCTCCCGACCCTGCTCCCGCTCCCGCCCTCGACCCCGACCGGTCCTCACCGACCGACCCTCACCTCCCGCTCAGCGCCTGGACGTCGGCGTACCCCGGCACCGGCCCGACCGGCCCGCCCGAGGCCACGGCGGCCGCCGTCCCCACCGCCGCCGCCAGCGCCGAGCGGTACAGCAGCGACCCCAGGCTGACCCGGGCCACACCCAGGCCGGCCAGCTCCGCGAGGCCCGGACCGGTCGGCGTCCAGAGGATGTTGAGCGGGACGGACAGCCCGCCGACCAGTCGCCCGATCGCCGCGGGACCGGCCAGCCCGGGCACGAACACGCCGTCCGCGCCCGCCTCCTGGTAGGCCGCCAGCCTCCGGAGGGTCTCCGGGCCGGGACCGTCGCTCCCGGAGTCGTCGTGCCCGCACCAGTAGGTGTCGGTACGGGCGTTGACGAACAGCTCCGGCACGGCGGCCTTCACCGCCGCGACCTTCGCCGCGTGCAGGTCGGACGGTGTCAGACCGCCGTCCGGCCGGCCGTCCTCCAGGTTGATGCCGACCACCCCGGCCTGCACCAACTCCACTGCAAGCGCCGCAACTTCGGACGGATCGTCGCTGAACCCGGACTCCGCGTCGACGCTCAGCAGGAAGCCGTCACGACCCAGCCGACGCGCCAGCCGTACGGTCTCCGCACGGGTGGCGGCGGCGCCGTCGGGCAGTCCGGCGGCGGCCGCGACGCCCAGGCTGGTGGTGCCGATCGCGAGGTGACCGGCGGCGGCGAGGGCGGCGGCCGAGGCGTGGTCCCAGGCGTTCGGGAGCAGCAGCGGGTGACCGGGCCGGTGGTGCAGGGCGGCGAACCGGGTCGTCGCGGCGGGGGTGGCAGTCATCGCGACTGCTCCTTGCCGGTGGGAGTGGCGGCGGGGCCGGCCTCCACGGTGCGGCTGGCCTCTGCGGCAGGGGCATCCCCCGGGGTGGGCCTGTCGCCCGCCGTGGGACCGACCGAGTCCGCGTAGTAGGCGGCGGTCCTGGCGAGGTGGCAGACGATCTGCCGGAAGCTCCAGCCCGCCCCCGGCGAATCGTCCAACTGCCGCTCCGGCAGGGCGGCGACCCGCAGGGACCAGATCCGCCCGATCCGGGTGAGACGGCTGCGCGCCTCGTCCAGGTCGGCGACGGTGAACGGCACCAGGTCGGCCGGGGTGGTGACGTTGGAGGCGTGCCAGTGGTCGGGCGCGGCGGTCTCCCCGGCGAGCCGGGCCTCCACCTCGGCCAGGTGGTCGAGGAGGTGGTCGGCGACCCGGCGGATCACCTTGTGCGGGGTGTAGGTCCGGCCGTCGGCGTTGATCACCGGGTGGCCGTCCCAGGCCGTCCAGGTGTCCGCGAGGGCGAGCACGTGGACCATCATCTCCGGGATCAGCTCGGCGAGTTCGGCCTGATCGAGGTGGTCCTCGGCGGGCGGCACCGAGGTGTCCGACGGATCGGAGGAGCCGTACAGGATGCCCTCGGCGATCACCAGGGCGTGCGTGCGGCCGGGGCAGAGCCGCGGCGGGGCGCCGAAGGCCAGCGGCTCACGGTCCCCCTCCCGAGCGGCGTCGAGGTCGAGCAGCACCCGTGTCCCGGTCGGCACCGCGACCCCGCCGATCGCGGTCGCCCGGGCCGCGAACCGGCGCATCGACCGGACCGGCGGGTCGTCCCGCAGCACCGCGGCCGGGCTGCTGCCCTCGCCGCGCCGGGCGTGCTCGACCAGGGTGGCGGTGGCGTCGCAGGCCTGGACCAGCAGGCCGATCCGGTTCGCGGCCGTCTCCGGGTCGTCGTCACCCATCGCGGGCAGCAGCCGGGCCACCGCCGCGTCCGCCTCCCGGTCCCGCTCTGATCCCTGCTGCGCCGCTCCGTCCCGTACCGCTCCGCGCGACGCCGCCGGCTCGAAGTACGCCCCGGCCACCGCCCGCACGTCCCGCGCGACGGCCTCCGGGTCGGCCAGGCCGAGCGCCCTCGCCAGCACCCGCACCACCCGCAAGCGGACGTCCGACTCGTAACCGCCCGCCGCCAGCACCCGCAGCGTGTCCCGGTCCAGCCGCTCCAGGTCGGCCAGCACCAGCGCCCGGCGCCGGGCGTGCGGCTCGCCCGCGCTGAACCGGGCGACGGTGGACCGCAGCCAGGCCACCGTGCCGTAGGGGCCGGGCGTCGCGGGCAGCGGGACCAGCGCCGGATCGGCCAGGGCCGCGATCACGTCCGGGTAGCGGGAGAAGGTCAGGTCTTGCTCCGTCTGAGCGTTCATGCCGTCGTTCATGCCGTCATCGTGGCCCCGACTCGTTTCGGCGCCGGCCGAACCGTGCCGGGTCGACCATGGGGGCATGGCCGACCATGGACGCATGCCAGTGGATCACCGGGGCTCACCGCTCGCCGCCCTCGCCGCGCTGCTCGCCGACCCCACCAGGGCCGCCTTCTGCTCCGCGCTGCTGGACGGCCGCGCCTGGACGGCGGGCGAGCTGGCCCGCTCGGCGGGCGTCGCACCGTCCACGGCCAGCGAGCACCTGTCCCGGCTGATCGCGGGCGGGCTGCTGTCCGAGGAGCGGCAGGGGCGGCACCGGTACGTCCGGCTGGCCTCCCCCGCCGTGGCGACCCTGATCGAGGACCTCACCGTCTTCGCCGACACCACCGCCGAGGCCGTCGCCGGAGCCACCGCCGAGGCCGTGGACCGGGCCACGGCGGCGGCACACGCCACGGGCCGTCCCGCTATGGCCCGCACCGCCGACGGCCGCCCGGCGCCCCGCAACCTCCGCGAGGCCACCCGGCAGAGCGCCGAGGCCCGCGCCCGCACCTGCTACGACCACCTGGCCGGCCGCCTCGGCGTGGCGGTCGCCGACGCCCTGCTCGCCCGCGGCCTGGTCACCGACCGCGCCGGGCTCGCCGTCACCGAGCACGGCCGGGCCTGGCTGGCGGCCCAGGCGATCGAACTGCCGGCGCGGGCCGGCCGTCCGGGCGGGCGTCCGGTGGTACGCAGCTGCCTGGACTGGACGGAACGGCGCAGCCACCTCGGCGGCGCGCTGGGCGCCGCGCTCTGCCGCACCGCGCTGGACCGCGCCTGGGTCGAGCGGATCGGCTCCGGCCGGGCCTTGCGGGTCACCCCCGACGGCGGCCGGGCCCTGCACGAGCTGCTCGGCGTCGAGCTGCCCTGACACCCGCCCCTGCCCCTGCCCCCGCCCCCGCAGGCGCCCACCCGCTCACCCCATCGACTTCGCCCCGTCCAACGCCTCCCGGATGATGTCCGCGTGCCCGGCGTGCTGGGCGGTCTCCGCGATCAGGTGCAGCAGCACCCGGCGGGCCGACCAGCTCACCCCCGGCTCGAACCACGGCGCCGACGGCAGCGGGTGGGCGAGGTCGAGGTCGGGCAGGCTCCGGACCAGCTCGTCCGTACCGCGCGCCACCGCCTCGTACCCCGCGAGCAGCCCGGCCAGGGTCTCGCCCTCGGCCATCCGGAACTGCTCCGCCCACTCGCCGTCCTGGCCGCCGCGCATCGCCGCCGCGCCGCCGGTGATGAACCGCGCCCAGCGCGCCTCGACCGCGGCCACGTGCTTGATCAGGCCGCCGAGGCACAGCTCGCTGGCCGTGGTGCGCCGGGCCGCCTGCTCGTCGGTGAGGTCCCGGGCGGTGCGGCGCAGCAGGCCGCGGTGCTTGTCCAGGGTCTCGACGAGTTCCTCGCGCTCGCCCATCAGGCGTCCACCGTCGGCGGCTGCTCGCCGACCGTACGGCCCAGGTCGATCAGCCCGAAGGCCGCGCCCTGCTGGTCGCCGACGGCCGCGAACCGCCCGAACGGGCTGTCCTGCGGCCCGTGGTACACCGTGCCGCCGCGCGCCGTCAGCCGCGCGACCGCGGCGTCGGTGTCGTCCACGGCGAAGTACACGCTCACGTACGAGGGCGCCTCGGGCGGCAGGAAGTCGCCCGCCGCCATCCGGCCCAGCACCGGTCGGCCGCCGACCAGGAACATCCGGTAGTCGAAGTGCTCGGCGTCGAACTTCTTCACGCCGTACGGGAAGACCGCCGGGAAGAAGCCGTCGGCCGAGCCGGGCTCGCGGGTGACGATCTCGGCCCAGCTGTACGCGCCGGGCACGCCCTGTTTCTCGAAGCCCTGGTGGATCCCGGCCTGCCAGACGCCGAACACCACCCCGCCCGGGTCCCTGGCGATCACCATGGTGCCGAAGTCGCCGACCTGCATCGGCCCCATCACCACCTCGCCGCCGTTGCCGCGGATCCGCTCGGCGGTGGCGGCGGCGTCCGGCGAGGCCAGGTACAGGCACCAGGCGGACTGCGTCTGGCCGCCCGGCATCGGCGGCACGATCGCGGCCACCGCCTTGCCGTCCGAGTACGCCTGGGTGTAGTTGCCGTACTCCGACGAGCTCTCGCCGAAGGTCCAGCCGAGGACGTCCCCGTAGAAGGCCTTGGCGCCCTCCAGGTCGGTGAACATCGCGTCGGCCCAACAGGGTGTGCCCTCAGGTAGCGCAGCCATCTCTCAGCCCTCGTGTCCGGCGGTGCGGGCGCGGGCCGGCAGGCCCGTGCGGCCCCCGACTCGCCAGCCTAGTCACGAGGCGGTGCACCCGCGCGGGCTGGCCGCGCGGGTGCACCCGGGGCCGCCCCGGTCAGCGGCGCACCCGGGCCGCGGCGGTGCCCAGCCCGGTCGGGCCGACCGGCACCGCGACCACTCCGGCCACCGCCCCGGACGCCACCCCGGGCGCCACCCCGGACACCGCCCCGGTCCCGGGCGCCCCCGCCCGGGCCCGGACCGCGCCCGCCCGGGCCCGGACCGCGCCCGCGAGGTCCCGTTCGGCGCCGAAGTGCCGCTCCAGGTCCGCCGTGCCGTACCGACGGCACTCCCGGTGCCAGTTCAGTACGCCCGCCAGCCAGTTCTCCAGCTCCGCCACGTACCCGCCGAGCAGCTCCCGGCCCTCCGACGACAGCCCGAAGTCCTCGTACATCACCGGGAGTTCGTTCTGCGCGACGTGCTGGAACTGCTCCAGCCGGGAGTGCATCAGGTCGTCGACGATCCGGACGGCCGACGGGTAGTCGCAGTTGAAGAAGGTCTGCACCACCAGCACCAGGTTGTGCAGCTCGCCCTCGTACTCGACCTCCTTCTGGTACGAGAACAGGTCGTTGACCATGCAGCCGTAGTCCATCGCGGAGTCCTCCAGCGCGCGCATCGAGCCGTGCCGGTGGACCTCCTCGGGGACGGTGCGGCCGTGGCCGAGCCGGGCGAGCGCCATGGTGAGCTCGGACCCGAAGGTGGAGCGGCGCATCTCCAGGTAGTCCACCGGGTCGGGGACCCGGTTCTGGATCCGGTTGGCCAGCTCCCAGATCCAGCTCGTCGTCATCGCCCGGACCGCCCCGCGCAGCCGGTCGCGGGCGTCGACGGCCATCGGCCCGGCGGTGCGCTCCCAGAGGTCCGCGAGCCCGCGCTCCAGCGCGTTCACCGGCTCAGCCGTCGGGCCTCCCTCCAGCGGCATGAACAGCTCCAGCCGCGCGTTGGCGGCCTTGGCCCCGGCCAGGTCACGGGTGCGGCCGAAGACGCTCGGGTAGTAGTCGTCGGCCCAGGTGCCCCAGGCCAACCAGGCCGAGGCGAGGTCGAGTTGGTCGGCGGTGGCGTCCGGGTGGAGTCCGGCCGCGCAGAGCGCGAGGTCGTAGTCGCGCATCGCCCCGGCGTCCCAGAGCCCGCTCCCGGGGACGTCGGAGCGGGCGGCCAGCATCCCGACCCGCTCGGCCCACTCGACCACCCGCTCCCGCGCACCGTCCAGGTGCGGGCTCAGCGTCAACGCGAACGGCAGCCTGAACTCCGGCAGTCGGGAGGGCCCGACGGCCTGGTACGGCACGTGCGCGTGCGCCCGCGCCCGCCGTACGGCCGGAGCCACGGTGCTTCCGGCCGGAGCCACGGTGCTTCCGGCCGGAGCCGGGGCGCTCCCACCGCCCTGACGCAGGATGTCCAGCGCCGAGGTGCCGATCCCGCCGATCGCGTACCGGTCCCACCAGTTGCCCGCCACCCCGGGAAGCCCCGGAAGGCCCGTCGCCCCGGAAAGCCCCGGCAGCCCGCCCCCGCCCGTCCCCGGAGGCACCTCACCGCCCGAACCCGCCGCCGCCCCACCGCCGTTCATGTACCGGCTGGACCGCATGTGCCACTCGTGCCCGCCGGACTGCCAGTCCTGCAGCCCCTTGACGTACGCCGTCACCCGGGCGCGGCCCGCCGCGTCCAGCCCGGTCTCCGCGAACAGCACCGGCAGTTCGGTGAACACGGTGTTCTCGAACTGCTGCAGCCGCGAGGTGAGCAGGTCGTTGACCGCGTCGGCAGCCTGCTGGGTGGAGCACTCCAGGAACCGCTCCAACACCAGGATGCCGTTGCTGAGTTCGCCCTCGTCCTCGACCTCGCGCTGGTACGAGAAGATGTCGTTGCGCAGGTGCACGGCATCGGAGAAGGCGTCCATCAGCACCCGCAGCGCACGCGAGCCGGACACCTCCCCCGGCACCTCGGCCCCGGCCGCGTACTCGACCAGCTGCGCGGACCACGGCGCCCCGCCGACCTTGCGGCGCATCTCGATGTACTCGACCGGGTTGGCGATCCGGCCGGCGTCGATGTTGGCGAGCTCCCACAGCGACTCGTTCAGCAGGTTGCGGGTGCTCTCCGCGAACCGGATCCGCCAGTCCTCGCCCATCGCCGGCACGGTGCGCCGCCACAGGTCGGCCAGCCCCGCCTCCACCGGGTTCTCCGGCTCGGGCACCGGGGCGGTGGGATCGGCGGGCATGAACAGCGGCAGCCGGTCCAGGTGCGCCTTGCCGGCCTCGCGGTCGTTGGTGCGCTTGAACATGTCGAGGAAGTGGTCGTCGAAGAAGAACACCCACACGTACCAGTCGGTCACCAACGACAGTGCCTCGGCCGACGCGTCGGGATGGGTGTACGCGCAGAGCAGGCCGTAGTCATGGGCGTCCAGGTCCGCCTGCTCCCAGACCCCCGACCCCTCCAGCATCCCCATCTCCCGCGCCCAGAGCGAGGAGTGGGCCCGGGCCTCCGCCAGGTGGGGATTGAGACGCGCCGGGTGCGGCACGTAGAAGGACGGCAGTTCGAACGGCTGGGTCACGGCGGGCGGGCCTTTCTGGACACGTCGTTGGGGACCAAGAATGACCCGCCCCCACCCACCCCACCGCAACATCCGAAACAGTCATATGAAATGACCCATTCCCCAACCCACCCGCCGAACGCCCGTTTTCCACCCCTCGCGACAGGCCGATCCGCACCGTCCCGAGCGCGCCACCCCCCATCGGATCCGGTCGGAACCGGTCAGTTCCGGCCGGAGACCGCACCGACCCGGAGCGTGCGGCGGGCACGGGTACCGCGGACAAAAATGTTTCCGCCACCCCGTCGAAACGTCCCCAACAACCGCTCCGCCAACGAACAAAGCAGCTCTGACAAGGGCCGGAACACCAAGACTTCCCCAGAGACGGGCGTGTTGACCGTGTCCGTCCACGCCGCGTCATCCAGACTGGGCGCCGACCGACGTCAACTCCGAGGAGGGCACACCTCATGAACGTCACCGTCCGGCTCGCCCAGCAGCCCGAGGCCGACGAACTGCTCGGACGGAGCGCGCTCGCCGCGCTCGTCGGCATGCTGCTGGACCAACAGGTGCCGATGGAATGGGCGTTCACCGGCCCGCTGACCATCGCCCAGCGTCTCGGCCACAAGGACCTCGACGCCCACGAGATCGCCACCTACAGCCCGGAGGAGTTCGTCGCCCTGCTCTCCGCGAAGCCGGCCGTGCACCGCTACCCGGCGGCGATGGCCAAACGCGTGCAGCAGCTCTGCCAGTTCCTGGTCGCGCAGTACGAGGGCGACGCCGCCGCGCTCTGGCGGGACACCCGCACCGGCAAGGAACTGCTCAGCCGCCTCAACGCCCTTCCGGGCTTCGGGAAGCAGAAGTCGCAGATCTTCCTGGCCCTGCTGGGCAAGCAGTACGGGGTGCGGCCGGAGGGCTGGCGCGAGGCGGCGGGCGTGTACGGGGAGGAGGGCGCGCACCGCTCGGTCGCCGACATCACCGGGCCCGAATCCCTGACGCTGGTCAGGGAGTTCAAGCAGGAGACGAAGCGGGCGGCGAAGGAGGCCAAGGCCGCCGCCAAGCCGCGCACCACCACCCGGTCCGTCACCGCTGGCCTCACCGGGGCCCGTTGAGCCCACCCGGCCGCCCACCCCGTGCGGCAAGGGCCCCGGTCGCGCAGCGCGACCGGGGCCCTCGTTCCACGGACAAGCCTCAGACCAGCGCGGGCGCCTGCTCGTCGTCGGCCTCCGCAACGGCCCCGGCGGCCGAGGAAGCCGACGCAGCCGACGCGGCCGGACCATCAGAGGCGTCCGGGGCGTCCACACCCGCGGCCGCCACCGCACGCTTCCGCGGCAGCGCGAACATCAGCAGGAACACCGCCAGCAGCACCCCCGCGACCCACCACAGCGCGTGCACGAACGCCCCGCCGAAGGCCGTCCCCAGCGCGTCCGGCGCGACCACGTCGTCCATCGCCCCGAAGAAGGCCACCGACACCAGCCCGAGCCCGAGCGCGTTGCCGACCTGCTGCACGGTGTTGATCAGGCCCGAGGCCGACCCGGCGTGCCGGCGCGGCACCTCGGACAGCACCGCGTCGGTGATCGGCGCGACGATCAGCCCCATCCCGAGGCCCATCACGACCAGCGGCAGCGCCATCTGCCAGGGCGTGATCCCGGTGCCGAAGTGGTGCGCCTCCCAGATGTAGGTGAGCACGCCCGCCGCCATCACCAGCGCGCCGGTCTGGAGCACCTTCCGCCCGAACCGGGGCACCAGTTTCTGCACGGACAGCCCGGCCGCCGTGGAGACGGCGAGCGAGAACGGGATGCCGGTGGCACCGGCCTTGAGCGGGCTCCAGCCGAGCCCGACCTGCATGTAGAGGGTCCAGACCAGGAAGAAGATGCCGAGCGCGACGCCGAAGGCCAGCTGCACGCAGATGCCGGCCGCGAAGCTCTTCACCCGGAACAGCGAGAGCTCGACCAGCGGCGAGCCGTCCCGCCGGGTCTTGGCCTTCTCGTACGCCACGAACAGCGCGAACACCGGCAGGCTGCCGGCCATCGACAGGTGGCCCCAGAGCGGCCAGCCGGCCTCGCGCCCGTGGGTCAGCGGGTAGATCAGCATCAGCAGGCCGAGGCTGGCGAGGGCCACACCGACCAGGTCCAGCTTGAGCGCGTGCTCGGCCTTGGACTCGTCGATGAAGCGGCGGCCGAGCAGCAGGCCGGCGATGCCGACGGGCAGGTTGATCAGGAAGATCGGGCGCCACTCCAGGCCCAGCAGGTTCCACTCGGTGAGCAGCGCGCCGATCATCGGACCGGACACCGCGCCCAGCCCGACCACCGCGCCGAACATCCCGAACACCTTGCCGCGCTCCTCGGCCGGGAAGGTCGCGTGGATGATCGACAGCACCTGCGGCACCATGAGGGCCGCCGTCAGGCCCTGGAGGATCCGCATCGCGACCAGCATCTCCGGGCCGGAGGCCAGCCCGCACAGCGCGGACGCCAGCGTGAAGCCGCCGATCCCGAGCAGGAAGACCCGCTTGCGACCGTGGATGTCGCCGAGCCGCCCACCGGTGATCAGGCCGATCGCGAAGGCCAGCGCGTAGCCGCCGGTGACCCACTGGATGGCGCTGAAGGAGGCGCCGGTGTCCTCCTGGATGCTCGGGATGGCGATGTTGACGATGGTGACGTCCACCAGGTCCATGAAGGAGGCGACCATCACGATCGCCAGCGCGATCCACCTCCGCCGGTCGGCTCCCGCCGTACTCATTCCGTTCTCCTCGCTCGTCCTCGTCTGCTGCACCCGGACGACGGTACGGGTCATCTAGGTCAGGAACTGTCCCAGTTCATCCGGCATGCTGGACGGCATGACCGACACCCCGGCCCGGCTGCTGAACCTGCTCTCCCTGCTGCAGACCCCGCGCGAGTGGCCCGGCAGCGAACTCGCCGAGCGGCTCGGCGTCAGCCCCCGCACCATCCGCCGGGACGTCGACCGGCTCCGCGAGCTCGGCTACCCGGTGCAGGCCAGCATGGGCGCGGTCGGCGGCTACCGGCTGGTCGCGGGCACCGCGATGCCGCCGCTGCTGCTGGACGACGAGGAGGCGGTGGCCATCGCGGTCGGCCTGCGGGCGGCCGCCGGGCACGCCGTGGTCGGCATCGAGGAGGCCTCGGTACGGGCGCTCGGCAAACTGCTCCAGGTGCTGCCCGGCCGGCTGCGGCACCGGGTCGGCGCGCTCAACAACGCCACCGTGCCGCTGCTCAGCGGGGACGGCCCGACCGTCGACCCGGAGAGCCTCACCCTGCTCGCCGGCGCCGTCACCAACCACGAGCGGCTGCGCTTCTCCTACCGGGCCCGCGACGGCGCCGAGACCCGGCGCAACGTCGAGCCCGAGCGGCTGGTCTCCACCGGCCGCCGCTGGTACCTGATCGGCTACGACCTGGACCGCGACGACTGGCGGCTCTTCCGGGTCGACCGGATCACCGAGCCGTTCGCCACCGGCGCCCGCTTCACCCCGCGCCCGCTCCCGGCCGAGGACGCCGCCGCCTTCGTGGCCAACCGGCTGCGCCGCTCGCCGAGCCGCTCCCTGGTCGCCACCGTCCACCGCCCCGCCGCCGAGGTCGACGGCTGGATGCCCTGGACCGGGGAGTACGAGATCGAGCCGATCGACGACCACAGCTGCCGGCTGCGCGCCCGCGCGGACTCGGTGAAGTGGATGGCGGCCGGACTGCTCATGCTGGACTGCGACTTCGAGGTGCACGAACCCCCGGAGCTGCGCGCCCACCTGCGCACCCTGGCGACCCGGGCCGCCCGCGCCGCGGAGGGCGACGGTTAGGGAGGCCCCAGGACACAGACCCTAGACCGAGACCCGGTACCAGCTTCCGCCGCGGCGGAACCACAGCACGCCGTCCCGCCCGAACGCCCGCTCCCGGTCCGGCTCCCCGGGCAGGTCCGGCGTGCTCCGCCCGGTCCGCTTCCAGGTCTTCCCGACCAGCAGCTGCCGGCTCAACTCGCCGTCCCTGGAGAGGAAGACGCCCTCCCGGCCGCGGATCGCGAAGCCGACCGGCAGCCGGACCGGGCAGGGCACCGTGAACTGGGTGCCGTCGGCCGGGTCGACCCGGGTGAGGTAGCTGCCCGAGGAGCCCGGGTACCAGGCCAGCCAGGCCCGCGGCCCCTCGGTCGCGCCGGCCAGTCCCTCCAGCGGGTGGCCGGGCAGGCCGGCCCGGTCGGGGCTCCACACCGACCGGCCCCGGGTGTCGACGGCGCGGAGTCCGGAGCAGGACAGCGGATGGTCCCCGTAGATGCCCTCGTCCCCGTAGGCCATCCAGATCCGGCCGTCCCGGCCGGTCACCAGCACCCGGATGTCGTCACCGAGGGCGAGCTCCGGCCCGGGGGTCCCGTCGGGGCCGTACCCGGAGCCGTTGGGCAGCCACTCCCCGCCCTGCTGCTCGGCCCGGGCGCCCGCCAGCAGCACCCGCCCGCCCGGCAGCAGCGCGAGGTGGTCCGGCGGTTCCGGAACCCGGCCGAGCGGCACCCGCCGCTCCCCGGCCGTCCCCGGCGCCACCAGCACCTCGCCGTCGAACGGCAGCCGGACGGACGCCCACGACCCGGCCGGCGCCGCGTACTCCTCCGGCACCAGCAGGACGGCCAACTCCCCGCCGGGCCCGACCGTCCAGGCCACGGCCCGGCGGCCGGCCCGCCGCTCCTCCTCGGGCAGCCGCCAGACCTCGACCGGACGTTCGGACACCGGCATCGGGTCTCAGACCCCGTACTCGCCGGTCAGCAGGGCCCGCCCCAGGGTGTGGAAGGTCAGGTGGAAGCCCACCTGGGCCGCCGGGGTGTCGGCGGTGACGTCCAGCTTCTCCACGTCCAGCGCGTGCACCGCGAACACGTACCGGTGCGGGGCGCCGGGCGGCGGGGCGGCGCCGTCGTACTTGTTGCCGGGGAAGTCGGTGCGCCCGTGGAAGGAGGCCGCGCCCGGCAGGGTGTCGTCGGACGAACCGGCGCCGCGCGGCAGTTCGACGGTGTCGGCGGGCAGGCCGAGGGCCAGCCAGTGCCACCAGCCGGAGCCGGTCGGGGCGTCCGGGTCGTAGCAGGTGACGGCGATGCTCCGGGTGCCCTCCGGCAGCCCCGACCAGGCCAGCTGCGGCGAGAGGTTGCCGCCGGCGTGGATGAACTCCTCGCCCAGCGTGGCGCCTTCGGCGAAGTCCCGGCTGCTCAGCGGGAAGGACGGCACCTGCGGCAGGAACTCGTACGGCAACGGCGGACGAACACTCATGGGTGCACCTCTCACGGTCGGGATGACACCGGTCACTGTAATGGGGTGCACGTCCGATCCGACGCCCCCTAGAGTCGGGCTCATGGCCACGGAACAGCCCAGCAGCACGGCGAGCACGCTCGACCCGGTCCGGATGATCGCGGACGCCCGTCGGGCGCTCTTCACCATGGTCGGGGTGCTGGCCGCGCTCTGGCTGATCCAGCTGGTGAACTGGATGGACGACTACGACCTCGGCCGGAACTTCGGCGTGCGCCCGCAGGAGCTGGACCGGCTGCCGAACATCGTCACCGCGCCCTTCCTGCACTGGAACTGGGCCCACCTGGAGGCCAATTCGGGCCCGCTGTTCGTCTTCGGCTTCCTCGCGGCCTACCGCGGGGTGAAGAAGTTCCTCGGCCTCACCCTGCTGGTCGTGCTGACCAGTGAGCTGACGGCCTGGGTCTTCGACCCGCCGAACACGATCGGGGCCGGTGCCAGCGGTGTGGTGTTCGGGTACTTCGGCTATGTGGTGCTGCGCGGGATCATCGACCGGAACCTGGTCGACACCCTGATCGGGGTCGTCCTCGGCGCCTCCTTCGCCTACATGGTGACCGGCGCCGTGCCCGGCGTCGCCCCCCACGGCATCAGCTGGGCCGCCCACCTCGGCGGGCTGGTCGGCGGACTGGCCGGCGCCTGGATCTTCCGCAACCGCGCCCCGCGCCCGGCCGCCCGGGCCGCGGGCCGCACCCAGGCCGGGCCCGCGGCCGAGTCCAAGAAGAGCAGCACCAAGGCCGCTGGCACCGACCCCACCAGCCCGAACGCCGCCCTGCTCAAGGAGCTCGACGACCTCGGCCTCTGACCCGCCCGGGGCAGCCAGGTATAGACCATTCCCACCCCTGCGGCTAGCGTGAACGGCGCACCTTCCCCCAGCTCCGGAGCCGCACCGTGGAGTCGTCCGTCCTCGCCTTCGCCACCGACCTGCTCGACGAGGGCCCCGACACCTTCTTCGGCAACCTCACCGACCGGGCCGGTGTCGGCGGCGTCACCCTGGCCTCCGTCTACCACGAGGCCCGCGACGTCTTCCCGCACAACCCCCGCCGGGTGATCCGCTACCTGGAGCCCGGCGCCGCCTACTTCCGCCCGGACCCGGCCCGCTGGTCGGGCCGCCGGCTCGCCCCGGCGCCGTCCGGCGCGATCGGCGACCGCGACCCCTTCGCCGAGGCCGCCGCCGAAGCGGACCGCCGGGGCCTGAAGCTGCACGCCTGGACGGTCTTCTGCCACAACGACCGGCTCGGCTTCGCCCACCCCGACTGCGCCCCGGCGAACGCCTTCGGCGACCGCCACCTCACCGAGCTCTGCCCGGCCCACCCGGAGGTCCGCGCCTACGCGCTGACCCTGCTCGAGGAGCTGGCCCGGTACGGCGTGGACGCGATCCGCGCCGAGTCCCTGCACTTCCACGGCCTGCGCCACGGCTACCACCACGAGCGCTACTTCGAGGAGCTGGGCCCGACCGCCGAGGCCCTGCTCGGCGTCTGCTTCTGCCCGCACTGCCGCGCCGCCGCCACCCGCGCGGGCGTCCCGGCCGACCAGGTCGCCGAGGCGGTGCGGGCCGAACTGCGCCGCCGGCTGGCCGACGAGACCGCCGCCGCCGAGCCCGCCGACCTGAGCACCCTCGCCGACGGCGCCTTCGCCGCCTACCTGGACGCCTCCGCCGCCACCGTCACCGCGCTCGCCGCCGACCTCACCGAGCAGGCCCGCCGGCACGGCATGCGGCTGAGCTTCATGGACGGCGGCGGCCCCGGCAAGGGCTGGCTGTCCGGCATCGACCTGCCCGCCCTCACCGGGGCCGTCGACCAGATCGAGACCCTCGGCTACGCCAGGACCCCGGAGGCGGTCCGGGAGAAGCTCGCCGCCTTCGCCCTGCACGGCGTCCGCCCGGAGCGGATGGCGGTGATCCTGCGCCCGATGGCCTCGGACTGCGACGGCCCGGAGAACCTGGCCGCCAAGATCGCCGTGCTGCGCGAACTCGGCGTCCCCGAGGTCGAGTTCTACCACTACGGCCTGATGCGGCTGTCCTCGCTCGACCGGATCGGCGCCGCACTCGCCGGCTGACGAGCCGACCGGAGCACCACCCACAGGCCCGCCCACGAGCCCCCGGCCGGCCGACCCGGGAGCCCGCCCGGAGCCTCAGCGCCGCCGCTTGGAGGTCCCGAACAGGCTGCGCGAGATCTCCTGGCCGAGCTGCTTCCCGGCCGAGCGGGCGAAGGACTTCACGGTCGGGTTGCTGAGCAGCGAGCCCAGCAGTCCGCCCGCCTCCTTCGGCTGCTCCCGCCGGGCCGCGGGCTCCCGCCGCGGTGCGGGCTCGGCCGGGGCGGGTCCGGCCGGCGCGGGTCCGGCCGGCTCCGCCTCCGGCCGGGGCGCCCGCGCCGCCAGCTTCTCGTACGCCGATTCCCGGTCGATCGGGTCCCGGTAGCGCGCCGTCAGCGGCGAGGCGTCCACCGCCGCCCGGAGCGCGGCCGGCTCGATCGGCCCCATCAGCGACTGCGGCGCCCGCAGCCGGGTGGCCGCCACCGGGGTCGGCGCGCCCTTCTCGGAGAGCACGGTCACCACGGCCTCACCGGTCCCCAGCGAGGTGAGCACCGCGCTGAGGTCGTAGGAGGAGCGCGGGAAGGTCGAGACGGTGGCCTTGAGCGCCTTGGCGTCGTCCGGGGTGAAGGCCCGCAGCGCGTGCTGCACCCGGTTGCCCAGCTGGGCGAGCACCTCGGCCGGGACGTCGCGCGGCGTCTGGGTCACGAAGAAGATCCCGACGGCCTTGGAGCGGATCAGCCGCACGGTCTGGGTGATCGCCTCCAGGAAGGCCTTGGAGCCGCCCTTGAACAGCAGGTGCGCCTCGTCGAAGAAGAACACCAGCTTGGGCCGGTCGAGGTCGCCGACCTCGGGCAGCTCCTGGTACAGGTCGGCGAGCAGCCACATCAGGAAGGTGGAGAACAGCCGCGGCCGGTCCTGGACGGCAGGCAGCTCCAGCACCGAGACCACGCCCCGGCCGTCCGGGGTGGTCCGCAGCAGTTCGGCGGTGTCGAACTCGGGCTCGCCGAAGAACGCCCCGGCGCCCTCGTTCTCCAGCACCGTCAGCGCCCGCAGGATCACCCCGGCGGTGGCCGCCGAGAGGCCGCCGATGGTGCGCAGCTCCTCCTTGCCCTCGGGCGAGGTGAGGTGGCCGATGACGGCGGTGAGGTCCTTGAGGTCGTAGAGCTCCAGGCCCTGGCGGTCGGCGTAGTGGAAGGCCAGGCTGAGCGAGGACTCCTGGGTCTCGTTCAGGTCCAGCACCTTGGCGAGCAGCAGCGGGCCGAAGCTGGTGACGGTGGCCCGGATCGGGATGCCCGTGCCCTGCCCGCCGAGGGAGTAGAACTCGACCGGACAGCCCTGCGGGGTCCACTGCTGTCCGACCTCGGCGGCCCGGGTCTCGGTGCGTTCGCCCGGCGTGCCGGGCGCGCCGATGCCGGAGACGTCCCCCTTGATGTCGGCGAGGAACACCGGCACGCCCTGCGCGGAGAGCTGCTCGGCGACCAGTTGGAGGGTCTTGGTCTTGCCGGTGCCGGTGGCCCCGGCGACCAGCCCGTGCCGGTTGAGCACGGCGAGCGGGATGCGCACCTGGGCGTCGGGATAGGCGGTGCCGTCCAGCAGCACCGCGCCGAGGTCGAGCGCGGGCCCGGTGAAGGCGTACCCGGCGGCGATCTCCCGGACGGTCGGCGGGGTGAGGGCGGGGTCCATCGATGCACGCTCCTGGACGGGATCGGCGGTCGGAAGCTGGTCCTGAACCCGGCCGGGACCGGGCGATGTTCACGACATTTCCCATCAAACAGCCGCAATCGCCCGCGCGCAGCTCGCACCCGTGCGCGTGGCGGCGCCGCGGCTGCTGCGCCGCGCGCCGTCCGAACGGTAGGCTTTCCGTGTGATCTTCAAGCGCATCGGCAATGGGCGGCCGTACCCGGATCACGGCCGGATGAGCACCCGACAGTGGGCTGACGTCGCCCCACGCCCGGTGCGGCTCGACCAGCTGGTGACCACCAAGGGCCAACTCGACCTGGAGACCCTGCTGGCCGAGGACTCGACCTTCTACGGGGACCTCTTCGCCCACGTGGTGAAGTGGCACGGTGACCTCTACCTGGAGGACGGACTGCACCGGGCCGTACGGGCCGCGCTGCAGCAGCGCCAGGTGCTGCACGCCCGTGTCCTCGAAATGGACTGACGGCCGTACCGGCCGCACCGGACCGCCCCTCGCCACCCGGCGGAGGGCGGTCCCGTCGTACCCGGGTACCCCCTTTCGGGTACCGGGGTACTCCAGATGATGATCGTTTAGTACCTTCACAGCTGTCCGGCACTACGCTGCTGACTACGGCCGCGACCAGGGGATCCGCCCGCACCCGGGGAACTCCCTGCTCGGCCCTCCCGTCATCCCGACCCCGCCCCGGCACGAGGGGGAGACAGACCGTGAGCATGTTGACTCCCCAAGGCCTCAAGGGGAAGCAGTACCGCGTCACCGGCAACGCCTACCCGCGGCTGGGCCGCCCCCCGAAGAGGAGCCGCAAGGTGGTCGCCGCACTCGCGGCCCTCCTCGCCCTGGCCCTGATCGGTCTCGGCGGCGTGCAGCTGTACGACATCTTCCGCGGCAAGGACAAGAACGCCGCCGCCCAGGCCTGCGCCGCCCCCTCCGGGAAGGCGCTGGCCGCCCCGACCCCGGGCGCCTCCCCGGGCGCCCCCGCGGCCTCCGGCGCGCCCGCCGCGGTCGACCCGCACGCCGTTCCGCAGCCCTCGGCCGTCACGGTGAACGTCTACAACGCCACCACCAAGGCCGGCCTGGCCGGACGGACCGCCGACGAGCTGAAGAAGCGCGGCTTCGTCATCGGCAAGGTCGGCAACGCGCCCGCCGAGCTGGACAAGAAGGTGCCCGGCACCGCCCAGGTGATCGCCGGCCCGACCGGCGCCGGCGCCGGCACCCTGGTGGGCTCGCAGATCGCCGGAGCCACCGTCACCGCGGACGCCCGCACCGACGCCAGCGTGGACTTCGTGATCGGCGACAGCTACAACGCCCTGCTGGACGAGACCCAGGCGGCGGCCGCCCTCGCCCTGGCCGTCAAGCCCTCCCCCACCCCGGCCGCCACCGGCAGCTGCTGAGCACCGGACACCAGGAGAGCCCCCGGCAGACGCAGTGCCGGGGGCTCTCGGACGTTCGGGGTCGTACGGGGAAGGGGCTCAGCCGGCCGTGCCGTACAGCCGGTCGCCCGCGTCGCCCAGGCCGGGGACGATGTAGCCGTTCTCGTTCAGCCGCTCGTCCAGCGCGGCGGTGACCACGGTGACGGGCAGGTCGGCCAGCTCGCGCTTCATGACCTCGACGCCCTCCGGCGCGGCCAGCAGCACCACGGCGGTGACGTCGGTGGCACCGCGCTCGATCAGCATCTTGATCGCGGCGACCAGGGTGCCGCCGGTGGCCAGCATCGGGTCCAGCACGTAGACCTGGCGACCGGACAGGTCGTCGGGCATCCGGGTGGCGTACGTGGAGGCCTCCAGGGTCTCCTCGTTGCGCACCATGCCGAGGAAGCCGACCTCGGCGGTCGGCAGCAGGCGGGTCATCCCGTCCAGCATGCCGAGGCCGGCCCGCAGGATCGGCACGACGAGCGGGCGCGGGTAGCTGAGCCGGGTGCCGAGCGTGACCGCCACGGGGGTGGTGATCTCCACCTCGTCGGTGCGGACGTCCCGGGTGGCCTCGTAGGCGAGCAGGGTCACCAGCTCGTCGGTCAGGCGACGGAAGGTCGGCGAGTCGGTGCGCTCGTCGCGCAGGGTGGAGAGCTTGTGGGCGACCAGGGGGTGGTCGACGACGTGGAGACGCATGTACCGAGGTTAGCCCGGTCCTGGACGCCCGTACGACACGCCGTGCCAGGCCGCCCACCGGCCGCGGTCATCTTCCGGTGACACGCCGTGACAGTGCCGGTATGTCCGGACGGAACCGTCTCCTGTGGTATCAACCCGGCCGTTCTGGGAATGTCACGTCTTATGACGAGCAACCCGAACGCCGGGGACGGCTCGGCGGACGAGCCCGTCGGCGGGGCGGCGTTCCGCGCCGGGCCCCCGCACGACCCCCCGGAGACCGAGTCGGAGCGCCGCAAGCGGCGCGCCGTCTTCCTGCGCGAGCTCGCCGAGGCCCGCGAGCTGAGGGAGCGGGTCCAGCCCCGGCGGACCAAGGAGCGCCGGATGCGCGAGGCGATGCGGATGCGGACCTTCCGGATCTGACCCGCCGGGGCCGTCCGCCGCCGCTCCGGCACCACCGCGGCCCGGCCCCGTCAAGGCCTACGGCGAATCCGACAGGCGTTCGGGGCGCGATTCGACCGGCTTCGGACACCCCCGGCCCGGTTCCGCCGTCCGCCGCCCGGCCCTTCCGACACGACCTGCAAAGACGCGCTGCAGAACACCCCCCGCAAGCGCGGGCTTTCTGTCACGATTCCGAGGGGACGGTCCGAACAAGCGGACCGCCTCTGGCGCGGGGGCGGCCAGAATTTCGCGTCGCCCGAGCGCGCCGACAGCCGAGACCGATGATCTTGGGAGTGTCCCTGGTGGCGTACTTCGCTGCAGTGCTTGCTCGCTCCGAGGACGGGTGGGACGTGAGCGAGACGGAGCTCGACGACGTCGAAACCCTGGCCGATCTGGCCGACCTGGCCCGTGACGCCGCGCAGGACGACGACAGCGTCCTGCTCTTCATCGAACAGGAGGACTCCTGGTTCGCCATCGTGCGGGTGGACGGTGAGGACGACCCGCGGATCTTCGTGTCCGACGGCGCCGCCGCCGCCCGCAGCTCCTACGGCTCCGTCCTCACCGACGAGCTGGTCGACCAGGCCGGCGAGAGCGAGTTCGGCGACCTGGACCACCTGCTGGACGAGGAGGCCGAGGCCGAGGAGCAGGACGACGAGGACGCGGACGGCCGGGGCGGCGTCCCGGTCGGGCCGCTGGGCGACGCCCACCTGCTCACCGAGTTCGGTCTGGCCGCCGACGAGCTGCTCGGTCTCAGCGGCGAGGGCGCGGTGCCGGGCGACGCCCTGGAGGAGATCGCCGAGGCCCTGGGCTGCGGCGAGGTCCTGGAGGCGGTCCGGTAGCGGCACCGGTCGCACCGGTGCCCGCCGCCGGATGCCCGACACTGGATGCCATGCAGCCCGCATCCACCCCGCTGACCGTCCCGTACGTCCCCCCGCTGCCCGCCCCCGTCCGCCCCGACCCGGTCCGCGACCGCTGGGCGGCGCCGATGCGCCTCGCCATCGCCGAGGCCGCCCTGGCGCCGGCCACCGGGGACGTCCCGGTCGGGGCGCTCGTCCTGGGCCCGGACGGCGAGGTGATCGGACGCGGCCACAACGAGCGCGAGGCGGTCGGCGATCCGACCGCGCACGCCGAGGTGGTCGCGATCCGGCAGGCCGCCGAGAACCTGCGGCGGGCCGCCCGTGACGCGCCGGACGGCGGCGGCCGACGGGAGGGCGAGTGGCGGCTCAGCGGCTGCACCCTGGTGGTCACCCTGGAGCCCTGCACGATGTGCGCGGGCGCCATCGTGCTGTCCCGGATCGACCGGGTGGTCTACGGCGCCCTCGACGAGAAGGCCGGCGCGGCCGGCTCGCTCTTCGACGTGATGCGCGACCGCCGGCTCAACCACCGGCCCGAGGTGATCTGGGGCGTGCTCGCCGAGGAGTGCGGCGCACAGCTGCGCGCCTTCTTCGACGCCCACCGCTGACCCCGCCCGGGAGCGGCCTCCGGATACGGATTTCGTGACCGCGCCGCCCGTCCGGTAGAGTTCCTCTCGGTAGCGTGTCCGAGCGGCCAAAGGAGCACGCCTCGAAAGCGTGTGTGGGGGCAACTTCACCGTGGGTTCGAATCCCACCGCTACCGCCGAAAGCCCGAGGGCCCGTCCGATCCGGACGGGCCCTCGGCGTTTCCGCACACCCCGGAATCACGCGGGAAAGGCCTTCGCAGGGGCACCGGAAGGGCTGCCGAAAGGCCGTCGGACCGCCACCCCGTCACCGTCCCGTCCCCACGCCGGCGTCGAGGGCGCCCCGGAACGCGAAAAGGGCTCCGTACACCGGGCCCATGACCACCATGGCCCGGCTCGTACGGAGCCTGGAGGGGGAGCGGTTCGGGGGGACTGACCGCTCCCCCGGCGGAGACCCACAACCGGCGCCGCGTGGGGGGAAGCCGCGGCGACCGGTCCCACAGCGGGGACTCCGGATCCACCTGCCGGGGATTCCTGCCAGATCCTCGGCACGTGTCCCATCCTGCCGCCCGGACCGCGCCGGGGCATCCGGAGAAAGGCCCCACTCCCGGGGACCTTCGTCCCGCCGGGCGAACGCGTCGCACACTTGATAGCCCGTCCGGTGGATAAGCTGCCCTGCAGGACCGCTCGGGGACCCGGATGACGGCGGCCCACCGCTGGGAGGAAGGTCACGATGGCGCAGGCGAAGAAGATCGGCATGGCCCTCCTGCTCATCTTCGTGCTCTACTCGATCATCACCTCGCCGGCCCGGTCCGCCGAACTCGTCCAGCTGGGCTTCGAGGGCATCTCGAACGCGGCCAAGGCGGTCGGCACCTTCATGACCGGTCTGATCAAGTAAGGAGCGGCAATCGTGATCCGCCACCTGGTCCTGTTCAAGCTCAACGAGGGCGTCGCCGCGGACGAGCCGCGCGTGCTCGCGGGCGCGAAGGCGTTCGCCGAGCTCGGCCCGCTGATCCCCGAGCTGCGCGAGTGGGAGAGCGGCTGGAACACCACCGAGCGCGACATCGCGTACGACTACGCGATCAACAGCCTGGTCGAGGACCGCACCGCCCTCCAGGCCTACCTGACCCACCCCGCGCACCAGGCCGCGGCCGGCCAGTGGCGTGAGTTCGCGACCTGGGTGATCGCCGACATCGAGGTCTGACCCCCGCGACCGTCCCCCGGACGGCCCGCGCCCGCCCCGTCCGGCTTCCGGGCGGGGCGTTCCGTTCTGTCCGGGAACGACCCTTGCGGCGCCTCGCCGACCGGGCGGGTACCGCCTGCCGGCCCCACCAACACACCTCCACCGGGTGCTTGCCCGACCTGTGCCCACCTTGTGATGCTATGACCGGTTTTGCCGGACATGGCGAGGTGCGAACCAGCCGCGACACCCGATCCGCAGGGCCCCCGTTGTCGACTTTGGGAGGGGTGACGTGTCCGTGGACGACGTGTTGGCTGCGATCATCAGCCCGGCCGGCGAGCTCCGCCCCGACGGGCTCCGCGGCCCCGGCGGCCGGCCCGTCGTGGACGTCCGGACGCTGACCCGGGTGCTGTTCGAGCGGCTCTCCGAGCTGCCCCCGGACGCCCCCGAGCGGGAGCGGGTCCGGGCCGCCCTGATCGAGGTGAACATCCCGCTGGTCCGCTACGCGGCCACCCGCTTCCGCAGCCGCAGCGAACCCATGGAGGACGTCGTCCAGGTCGGCACCATCGGCCTGATCAACGCGATCGACCGCTTCGACCCGACCCGGGGCGTGCAGTTCCCCACCTACGCGCTGCCGACCATCCTGGGCGAGATCAAGCGCTACTTCCGCGACAACGTGCGCACCATGCACGTCCCGCGCCGGCTCCAGGAGCTGTGGGTCCAGGTCAGCGGCGCCATGGAGGAACTGACGGTGCTGCACGGCCGGACCCCCAAGGTGCCCGAGATCGCCGCCAGCCTGCGGATCCCCGAGGAGGACGTCCGGGCCTGCCTGGACGCCGGGCGGGCCTACAACGCGGCCTCCCTGGAGGCCGCCCAGGAGCACGAGGGCGGGCTCGCCCTGCTCGACCGGCTCGGCTACGAGGACGCCGCGCTGGCGGAGGTCGAGCACCGCGACATGGTCCGCCACCTGCTGGTCCAACTCCCCGAGCGGGAGCGGCGGATCGTGATGCTGCGGTTCTTCGCCAACCTCACCCAGTCGCAGATCAGCACCGAACTGGGGATGTCCCAGATGCACGTCTCCCGGCTGCTCTCGCGGATCCTGACCAGGCTTCGGACCGGCAACTCCTGGGAAGGGTGAGATTGCAGCGCGTTACCCCGGCGTGACATCTTGCGACGTCCGGGTTTGCCGTGCACCGTGTTCCGGTATGGAGGGGGTTGGGCCTCCGGCGGGAACCTCCGCGCGACGGCCCCCGTTCAACTGTCAGTCACAAGGGGGTGGGTGCATGTCCGGAGAGCTGGGCACTGCGGAGATCCACGCTGGTCAGGCCAAGGGTACGGCGGTCGCCGAGGACCGGATCCCGCTCCAGCGGGCCACGTCGCTCGAACGGCCCGGCGCCGGGACACCCGGTCCGGGGTCGTCCGCCCAGGCACCACCCGGCTCCGGGCTGGACACCCGGACGCTCTCCCGCTCGCTGTTCCTGCGGCTGGCCGCACTGGAGCCCGGGAGCACGGAGCACACCTACGTCCGCGACACCCTGATCGAGCTCAACCTGCCGCTGGTCCGGTACGCCTCGGCGCGCTTCCGCAGCCGCAACGAGCCGATGGAGGACATCGTCCAGGTCGGCACCATCGGCCTGATCAAGGCGATCGACCGCTTCGACCCGGAGCGCGGGGTGGAGTTCCCCACCTTCGCGATGCCCACCGTGGTCGGCGAGATCAAGCGCTTCTTCCGGGACACCAGTTGGTCGGTCCGGGTGCCCCGCCGGCTCCAGGAGCTGCGGCTGGCGCTCACCAAGGCCGGGGACGACCTGTCCCAGCGGCTGGACCGCTCCCCCACCGTGGCCGAGCTGGCCGCCTGCCTCGGGGTCAGCGAGGAGGACGTGGTCGAGGGCCTCGCGGTGGGCAACGCGTACACCGCCAGCTCGCTGGACTCCAGCCCCGGCGAGGAGGACAGCGACGGCCCGCTCGCCGAGCGGCTCGGCTACGAGGACCTCGCGCTGGAGGGCGTGGAGTACCGGGAGTCGCTCAAGCCGCTGCTGGCCAAACTGCCGCCGCGCGAGCGCCGGATCATCATGCTGCGCTTCTTCGGCAACCTCACCCAGTCGCAGATCGGGGAGGAGATCGGGATCTCCCAGATGCACGTCTCCCGGCTGCTCACCCGGACGCTGACCCAGCTGCGCGCCGGGCTGATCAACGAGGGCTGACCACCGCTCCGGTCAACCGCCGTCCTCCGCCAGGAGGTTGGCGCGCAGCCCGGCCAGCACGCGCTCGTCCAGCCCGAGCCCCTCCCGCCAGAACGCGTCGAAGCCGCCCCAACCGGCCTCGACCTCCGCGAAGGCCGCGTCCAGGTAGTCGCGGTCGGCCCGGAAGACCGGCAGGAGGAGCTCGGGCTCGCGCATCAGACCGCGGCCGGCGAAGTCCGCCAGCACCCGGTCGACCACCGGGGCGGAGCGCTCGTTGGTGAGCAGGTAGTCGGCGAGGACCGTCCCGCGGTCCACCCCCAGGGCGGTCAGGAGCAGCGCCGCCGCCCAGCCGGTGCGGTCCTTGCCCGCCGAGCAGTGGAAGAGCAGCGGCACGCCGGCCGGGTCGGCCAGCAGCCGCAGCAGGGCGGCGAAGCGCTCCCGGGCGACCGGGTCGGTGACGAACCAGCGGTAGAGGCCGGTCATCATGGCGGCCGCCCGGCCGTCGCCGAGCAGCCCGCGCTGCCGGTCCGGGCTGCGCTCGGCCAGGGCGCCGCGCAGGGTCAGGTGGATGTCGAAGTCAACTGCCAGCAATGGGAGATGGTGGGCCACCACGCCGTCCGGCAGCCGGTCCGGCCCGGCCTCGCGGATCTCCTCGGGGCTGCGCAGGTCGACCACCGCCCGCAGCCCGAGCGCGCCCAGCGGGTCGAGGTCCTCGGCGGTGACATGGTTCAGGCCATCACTGCGGAGCGCCGCACCGGCGCGGAGCGACCGCCCGTCCGCCGTCCGGTACCCTCCCAGATCGCGGGCGTTGACCGCGCCGCGCAGGCCGAGACTGCGCCCGACCAGGACCGTTCGGTCCGCCGCCGGGAACGCATTCCGTACGTCCCCGATTCGCTCGGACGCGATCCGACGATCGGCCACCCGCGGCCTCCATTGCATATTCGGACTGTCACATGGCACAGCGGTGCCCGATATTGCATGAACCTGCCCAATGGAACGACAGGATGTGCAAGAGTGTCATGTCGCAACGACGACAGTGTAGGTGCCCCACGGATCCGTGCGAGCAGCACCGTCGGTAACCAGGTGTAGCGGTCGGCTTCCGGTTTTTCATTTTCAATTCATTATTTGCGCGGGCGGTCCGGTTACGGTCACAATCAGCGCCTCCATGGCTTCACCATGAACGTTGGTAACAGGTTCGCTGCACTCTCGCCCAATTGGTCCCTCGCACGGCCGACCCTCGACCAGGATGGGCGCCGGGCAGCCTGCTGCCCGCGAACAGCTACACGGGCAGGCGAGCGCCGAGCAGCGCGGCACCTGTCCCAAGGGGAGGATCAGACATGGGTCGAGCGACCCGAAGAGTTGCCGCTTGCGCAGCGGCAGTTCTGCTGGCCAGTGGCCTGCAGACCACCCTGGCCCACGGCGACACCACGCCGCAGCCCAGGATCGACCTCACCGTCCTGGTCATCGACGACGGGGGCCCGTCCGTCGCGGCGATCACCGCCGAGCTGAAGAGCCAGGGCACGCCGTACAAGGTCGTCACCCTCAATGACCCCAACCGCCCCGTCATCAACGCCGCTTTCCTCAGCGACACGGTGAACGGGCTCCCCCGGGGCAAGTACCAGGGCATCGTCCTGCCCAACGAAAACCCCTTCCCCAACAGCGCGGCCGAGATGACCGCGATCGCCACCTACGAGGCGGCTTTCAACGTCCGGCAGATCGACGCGTACACCTGGGCCAGCCCGGCCGTCGGCCTCAACTACGCCGAGAATCCCGGATTCGTGGGCACCCTCGACGGATTCCAGGCGGCCACCACCACGGCGGGCACTTCGGGCCCGTTCGGGTACCTCAAGGGCTCCGTGCCGTTCGAGGACAACGACCCGAACGTCAGCGAGAGCTACGGCTACCTCGCCACCCCGCTGGCCAACCTGCCGTCCGGGGCCTCCTTCGTCCCGCTGGTCGACGCCGCGATACCCGGCTCGACCACCCGCGGTTCGCTGGTCGGCGAGTACACCCACGACGGCCGCAAGGAACTGGTCGTCACCTTCGTCTACAACCAGTACCAGCAGCAGTACCGGCTGCTGGCCCGCGGCATGGTCGACTGGATCACCCAGGGCGTCCACCTCGGCTACGACCGCAACTACTTCGCCACCCACGTGGACGACGTGTTCCTGGCCGACGACCGCTGGGACACCGTGCTCAAGTGCACCCCCGGTGACGTCACCTGCCCGCCCGGCACCCCGGACACCGCCAACCCGATCCGGATGACGCCGGCCGACGCCCAGCACCTCAAGCAGTGGCAGACCGCCAACAACTTCACCATCGACATGGTGTTCAACGGCGGCGGCAGCGAGGACTGGAAGTCCGACCACCAGACCACGGTCGACCCGACCGCCAACCAGCTGATCGCCGACCAGACCAGCTACCGGTGGGTCAACCACACCTTCACCCACCCGTACCTGGGCTGCGTGCAGGACGTCTCCGTGGTGCCGTGGAAGTGCACCAAGGACGCCTCGGGCAACACCGTCTGGGTGGACCAGAACACCATCTCCGGCCAGATCAAGCAGAACTTCGACTGGGCCACCGCGAACGGCCTCAAGGTCGACCCGCAGGTGCTCGTCACCGGCGAGCACTCGGGTCTGCTCACCGCCCCGCAGGAGACCAGCGACAACCCGTACCTGGCGCCGGCGCTGGCCGCCAACGGCATCAAGTACACCGGCAGCGACGCCTCCCGCGAGCCCGCCCAGCGGGCCGTCGGCTCGTCCACGCTGACCGTGCCGCGGTACCCGATGAACGTCTTCTACAACGCCGGTACGGCGAAGGAGGAGGCCGACGAGTACAACTGGATCTACACCAGCAAGGCCAACGGCGGCAGCGGCGTCTGCGAGAACAACGCCAACTCCACCTGCCTGCCCCAGCCGCTGGACACCGCCACCGGCTTCCAGTCGTACATCGTGCCGCTGGAGGCCCGGATCGACCTCGGCCACGTGCTGAACAACGACCCGCGGCCGCACTTCGTGCACCAGTCGAACCTCTCCGAGGACCGCATCCTGTACCCGGTGTTGGAGAAGATCCTCGGCACCTACCGCTCGCTGTACACGGACAGCGCGCCGATCGTGAACCTCGGCGAGCGCGAGATCGGCCAGGAGTTCCAGAAGCGCGCCGCCTGGAACAAGGCCGTCTCCGCCGGTCAGGTCACCGCGTACAAGATCGGCAACACCGTCACCGTCAACGCGCCCGCCGGTGTTCAGGTCCAGGCCACCATGCCGACCGGAACTGCTCAGAAGATGGTCATCGGTACGGCCGCCTTCGGTTCGGCCTACGCCGGTACGCTCTCGGGCTGGGTGTCCCCGGGCGCCCTGCAGAGCAGCGTCGTTCTGCAGCTCCCCTCCGGCAGCGCGCCGGCCGCCCCGGCCGCCGTGACGCCGAACGTCGCGGCCAAGTCCGTGCCGGCACCGGCGCCGGCGGACAAGAAGGTCGTGCCGCAGGGCGTCGCCACCCCCGTTCCGGTGGGTCCGAGCGACGTCACCCGCAAGCCCGCCCAGTCGCTCGTCCCCGGCAGCGGAACCCCGGTTCCCGGCAAGGACGTCGTCCCGGGCGCCGGCACCCAGGGCAACGGCGCCCAGACCGGCAAGCCGTCCGGGGGGACGGCCTCGCACGGCACCACCGGCACCGGAAACCCCGGCCACCGGTAACCCGCGACACCCCTTGGCGGGGTCGGACCGGGTGACCGGTCCGACCCCGCCACGGCTCCCGCTCCGGCCACCCAGGCCGGACAAACGACGCAAGAACAGGAGGGGGGACAGGAATGCGCGTCACCCTGCTCACCGAGGGGACGTACCCGCACCAGCACGGCGGCGTGAGCGTCTGGTGCGACCAGCTCGTCCAGGGCATGCCGGACGTCGACTTCGACGTCATCGCCGTCACCGGAACCGGCCAGGAACCGCTGGCCTGGGAGCTGCCCGCCAACGTGCGGTCGGTCACCACCGCCCCGCTGTGGGGCCCGGCCGCGGAGGCCCGGGCACCGCGCGGCAAGGAGATGCGGCGCTTCCTCAACGCGTACGAGCGCTTCCTCCACTCCATCCTCGATCCGGTCTACACCACCCACTTCGGCACCGAGCTGTACGGCTTCGCCGACCTCGCCCGGCGCGGGCTGCTCAGCCCGGCGCTGCGCAGCGAGCGCGCCCTGCGCACCCTCCAGCACGTCTGGACCCGCGACTACCTGCCCACGGCCGTCTCCCGGCCGACCCTGCACGACGCGCTGAACGCCACCGACCTGCTGGAGCACGCGCTGCGCCCGCTGTCGGTCGAGCCGCCGAAGGACGGCGTCGCCCACGCGGCCAGCGGCGGCCTCGCCACCCTGCCCGGGCTGATCGCCGCCCAGCAGTACGGCGTACCGTTTCTGCTCACCGAGCACGGCATCTACCTGCGCGAGCGCTACCTCGGCTACCGCACCGGCCCCTACCGCTGGCCGGTCAAGGCGCTGCTGCTGGGCTTCTACCGGATGCTCGCCGAGGAGAGCTACCGGGTCGCCGCGCTGGTCACCCCCGGCAACCGGTACAACCGGCGCTGGGAGGAACGCGGCGGCACCCCGTCCGCGCACATCCGCACCGTCTACAACGGCGTGGACCCGGCGGCCTTCCCGCCCGCCGGGCCGGAGCCCGAGACACCGACCCTCAGCTGGGCCGGCCGGGTCGACCCGATCAAGGACCTGGAGACGCTGATCCGGGCCTTCGCCCTCGTCCACCGTGAGATCCCCGAGGCGCGGCTGCGGCTCTTCGGGGGCACCCCCAAGGGCGGCGAGGCGTACCGGGACGGCTGCATAGCCCTGGCCGCCGAGCTCGGCGTGGCCGACTCGGTGGCCTTCGAAGGCCGCGTCGCCGACATCACCGACGCGTACGCGGCGGGCAACGTGGTGATGCTCTCCAGCATCAGCGAGGGCTTCCCGTTCACCCTGATCGAGGCGATGTCCTGCGGCCGCGCGACCGTCTCCACCGATGTCGGCGGCGTGCGCGAGGCGGTCGGCGACACCGGACTGGTCGTCCCGCCGCGCGAGCCCGAACCGATGGCGGCCGCCGCGATCGAGCTGCTGCGCGACCCGGCTCGCCGCGCCCGGCTGGGCGAGGGCGCCCGGCTGCGGGTCATCGACCAGTTCACGCTCCGCCAGAACATCGACGGCTTCCGCGGCATCTACACCGAACTCCTGGGCACCGCCCGCTGGATGCCCGGCGGCATGGTCGCCGTCACCGACCAGGTGCCCAGCCCGGACTGGGACCAGCAGCTGGCCGCCGCCCGGCCCGAGCCGAGCGAGGTCGGAGCATGAGCGGTCCGATCCGCCTCATCCCCGACGAGGGCGGCGCCGAGCGGACGATGCAGCTGCGCACCCTGCCGCTGAAGCGCCGTCGCCCCGCCCCGCCCGCCGAGCCCGACCCCGCCGAGGAACTCGGCCTCTCCGACGACCCGCTGGACGAACTCGCCGAGCGCCTGCACGACATCTGCGCCGACGCCGTCCACCCGTACGAGATCGCGGCCTTCCTGGAGTCCGACGGCCTCTCCGACGAGCAGGCCGCCCTGCTCTACGGCCGCCCCGACGCCTTCACCGTCGCCGAGGAGCTGTTCGAGAAGGTCGAGCGCCGCTACCCCGGCCCGAGCTCCGAGTTCGCCAACCCCTGGCGGGCCGACCCCTGGCGCTGCGTGGTCCGCGGCCTGGTGTTCGCCCTGCCCGGGCTCGGCTACCTGCTCGGCGCCAACCTGTTCGCCACCACCCGGATGCGCTTCGGCCTGCCCTCGGGCATGCTCGCGCTGTCCATCGCCACGCTGGTCAGCTGGGGCTTCAACCAGGCGCTGGCGCACCGCGCGTACCGCTGGCTGGGCCGGCTGCGCCGCCGGGAGGCGGCGGTCTGCCTGGCCGTCGGCGCACCGGCCGGCGCGCTGCTGGCGTCCGCCGCCGCGTACGTGGTCGGCGGCCCGCTCGGCGCGCTGTGGTTCGCCGCGGGGCAGTCCTGCTACCTGGGCGCGGCCACCGCGCTGCTGGTGCTCGGGCGGGAGAAGTTCCTGCTGCTGGCGCTGGCCCCGGCCTCGGTCGGCGCGGGCGTGGTGCTGGCGGTCGACGTCCCGGAGACGGTCCGCACGGTGGTGCTGCTCGCCTCGGTGGCGCTCGCGGTCGGCCTGGCCGTGCGGGAGCTGCTGGTCGCGGCCCGCGCCGGCGAGCAGGACGGCGTGGACCTGAAGCTGCCGATCCGCCAGGAGGTCCCGCACCTGCTGTTCGGGCTGGCCTGCGGCGCGCTCACCCTGATCGCCGGCCTCGGCGAGACCATCCACCAGGCCGTGCAGGCCGCCTCGCACCCGGCCCACGCCCCGGTGCACGGCGGGGTGGGCAGCACCCCGACCGGCCCGGCCATGATCGCGCTGACGCTCAGTCTCGGGCTCGCCGAGTGGCTGCTGTTCCGCTACCGGGCGATGGCCGTGGCCGCACTGCGCACCAGCCACACCACCGGGCAGTTCACCCGCCGCACCGGCGGGATCCTGCTCGGCTGCCTGTTCATCTACCTCACCACCGTGGCCGCGCTGGACGCCGCCGCGACCGTGCTGTGGCCGGGCGCACCCTCGCTCGGCGTCCCGCAGCTCGGCGCGATGCTGCTCCTGGGCGGCTCGCTCTGGCTGGCGCTGCTGCTGAACGCCTTCGGGTTCAGCTGGAGCACCGCCCTCATCTGTCTGGCCGCCGCGGTCGCCGAGAGCGTCGGGCTGCTGACCGGTGCGGACCCGATCGTCCTGCAGCTGATCGGCTGCGGAACGGCCGCTCTCGTCCTCACCGCAACCGCCGGGCCCGCGCTCGGCCGCACCACCCAACACCGCTGAGAAACCGCCTCCCCCGAGGCACCACCGGCCGGCCGTGAGCAAGCGTCCGGCTGCTCCCGAACATCGAGAAAGCGAAGCGCATGAGCAGCGTTGCGGTTACCGGAGCCGAGGGCTTCATCGGCTCCCACCTCGTCGAGACCCTGGTTGCCGACGGGCACCAGGTCCGCGCGATGGTCCAGTACAACTCGTTCTCCTCCTTCGGCTGGCTGGAGACCCTGCCGCAGGAGGTGCTGGACTCGGTCGAGATCATCCTCGGCGACGTCCGGGACCCGGGCTCGGTCAACGGCCTGGTCAAGGGCACCGAGGCGGTCTACCACCTGGCCGCGCTGATCGCGATCCCGTACTCCTACCGCGCCCCCCACTCGTACGTGGACACCAACGTCACCGGCACCCTGAACGTGCTGGAGGCGGTGCGCCACCTGGAGATCCCGCGCCTGGTGCACACCTCCACCAGCGAGACCTACGGCACCGCGCAGACCGTGCCGATCACCGAGGACCACCCGATCAACACCCAGTCCCCGTACGCCGCCTCCAAGGCCGGCGGGGACCGGCTGGCCGACAGCTACCACGCCAGCTTCGAGACCCCGGTCGTCACCCTGCGCCCGTTCAACACCTTCGGCCCGCGCCAGTCGATGCGCGCCGTCATCCCGACCGTGATCGCCCAGGTCGCGGCCGGCCAGACCGAGATCACCCTCGGCGACCTGCGCCCGACCCGCGACTTCACCTTCGTCAAGGACACCGCCAACGCCTTCCGCACGGTGGGCACCGCGGCCGCCGAGACGGTGGTCGGCCGGACCTTCAACGCCGGTACCGGCGGCGAGATCTCGGTCGGCGACCTGGTCACCCTGGTCGGCAAGCTGATGGGCGTCGACCTGGTGGTCAAGGAGGACGAGCAGCGCATCCGGCCGACCAACTCCGAGGTCATGCGCCTGGTCGCGGACGCCACCCGGCTGCGCGAGGCCACCGGCTGGGCCCCGAACTTCACGCTGGAGCAGGGCCTGGAGCAGACCATCGAGTTCTTCCGCGACCCGGCCAACCTGGCCCGCTACAAGACCGACATCTACAACGTCTGACCGCCGTACCGATCATGCTCGTCCTGGTAGCCAAGGTCCGTGTCCTACACACCTTTTCCGTGGGGGAAACACCATGCACGCAGTGATCCTGGCCGGCGGTAAGGGCGTCCGCCTCCGCCCGTACACCACCGCGCTTCCCAAGCCGCTCGTCCCGATCGGCGACCAGCACGCGATCCTGGAGATCGTGATGCGCCAGCTCGCCGCCGCGGGCTTCAAGACCGTCACCCTGGCGATCGGCCACCTCGGCCACATCATCCGCGCCTACGTCGGCAACGGCTCGCAGTGGGGCCTGCGGGTCGGCTACGCCGTCGAGGACAGCCCGCTCGGCACCATGGGCCCGCTGCTCACCATGCAGGACCGCCTGCCCGAGCACTTCCTGGTGATGAACGGCGACATCCTCACCGACCTGGACTTCGCCGGGGTCCTCAAGCACCACGAGTCGTCCGGCGCCCCGCTGACGATCGCCACCTACGCCCGCCAGGTGAAGATCGACTTCGGTGTGCTGACCACCGACTCCGGCACCATCACCGGCTTCCAGGAGAAGCCCAGCATCGACTACCGGGTCTCGATGGGCGTCTACGGCGTCTCGCGCTCGGCGCTCGCCAAGTACACCCCCGGCCTGCCGCTGGGCTTCGACGAGCTGGTGCTCGACCTGCTGGCCGCCGACACCCCGCCGGCCGCGTACGACTTCGGCGGCTACTGGCTGGACATCGGCCGCCCGGACGACTACGACCGGGCCAACGCCGAGTTCTCCTCGATCCGCCCGGTCCTGATGCCCTTCGAGTCCACCGGCGCCGTACCGGGCCTCGCGGAGCTGCCGATCCCGGCCGCCCGCACCGCCCCGGACGACACGGTCGACGAGCCCGCCGCCGCGGGCGCCGAGAGCGACGGACGGGCCGCGTGAGGATCCTGCTGCTCGGCGGCGACGGCTTCCTGGGCCGTCACGCCTCCGCCGTCCTGCGGTCACTGCCCGGGGCCACCGTGCTGACCGCGGGCCGACGGCCCGCTCACGACCTCCGGCTGGACCTGGGCACCGCCCAGGCCGGCCCCCTCGGCGAGGAACTGGCCGCGCTGGCCCCCGACGCGGTGGTCAACTTCGCCGGCGCGGTGGCCGGCAGCGCGGTCAAGCTCGCCGAGGTGAACGCCCGCGGACCGGCGGTGCTCTGCGAGGCGCTCGCCCTGGGCGCCCCGAAGGCCCGGCTGGTGCACATCGGTTCGGCCGGCGAGTACGGCGTCTGCGCCGAGGGCGAGTCGCTGTCCGAGCAGGCCGACGCCCGCCCGGTCGGCGTGTACGGCGCGACCAAGCTGGCCGGCTCCCTGGCGGTGGCCGGCTCGCCGCTGGACGCGGTGGTGCTGCGGGTGTTCAACCCGGTCGGCCCGGGCGCACCGGCGGGCTCGCTGCCCGGCCGGCTGGCGGCCGAGCTGCGCCGGGCGGCGCCCGAGGGCACCGACGGCGTGGTCACGGTCGGCGACCTCTCCGCCTTCCGGGACTTCGTCGACGCCCGGGACATCGCCGGGGCGGTCGGCCTGGCCGTCACCGCCCCGGGACCGCTCCCCCGGGTGCTCAACCTCGCCTCCGGACGCGCCCAGCGGGTCCGGGCGATCGCCGACGGGCTGGTCGCGGCGGCCGGGTTCACCGGCCGGATCGACGAGAGCGGGGCCGGCTCCGAGCGCTCGGCCGCGGTCTCCTGGCAGCAGGCCGACGTCTCGGCCGCCGCCCGGGAGCTCGGCTGGCACCCGACGACCGACCTCGCCGACACCCTGCGCGACCTGTGGCTCAGCACCCCCGAGCCCGCGCCGACCCCGGTGGTCGCATGACCGGGACCACCCCCGACGGCCGCCTGCTGGTGCCGCTGTACGTCCACCCCGCGGTGGACCCGGCGGCCTGGCGGGCGGTCGCCGCCGCCGACCCCGCCCGGATCGCCGCCGTGGTGCTCAACCTCGCGGACGGCCCGGGCGAGCTCCCGGACCACGTCTTCGCCGAGGCCGCCGAGGAACTCCGCGCGGCCGGACTGCCGTTGGTCGGCTACGCCGACACCGACTACGGCCGTCGTCCCCACGCGGCCGTGGTCGCCGACATCCTGACGTACCGTCAGCGCCACGGCATCACCGGCGTCTACCTCGACCAGGTCACCACCCACCCGGGCGCACTGGCGCACTACCGGCGCCTCGCCACGGCGGCCCGGGCGGCCGGCTGCGGCACCGTGGTGTTCGGCCACGGCGAGCACCCGGACCCGGGCTACGCCGAAGTCGGCCTGGCCGACCTGCTGGTCACCTTCGAGGGCGACTGGGACGCGTACCGCGCGATGACCCTGCCGCTGTGGACCGGCCGCCACGCGGCCTCCCGCTTCTGCCACCTGGTCTACGACGTCCCGGCCGAGTCCGCCCGGGACGCCTCCGCACTGATCGCCGCCCGCCGAGCCGGCGTCGGCTGCGCCGTACCGGGCGCCGGGGAGAACCCCTGGCGCACCCTGCCCTACGGCCTGACCGCCGCTGAACTGACCTGACCCGATCCGGAGTTCGACTACCGTGAACCGCCGCACCCGGCTGCTGCCGGCCGCCATAGCCCTCGCCACCGCCACCGCCCTGCTGGTCAGCTCGTGCAGCAGCTCGGACTCGGAGGACGACCACGACTCGGCCGACGGCACCCAGAGCGCCTCACCGACGGCCACCGCTCCGAGCACCCCCGGCACCGACACGCCCACCCCGCCGGGCACGCCCAGCGAGACCGGCACCACCTCGGCCCCCGGCACCCCCGGCACCCCGGGCGCCACCACCGCCCCGGGCACCAAGCCCCCGGGCACCACCCCGCCCGGCACCACCACCCCGCCGGCGGCCGGCGCCCGCTGGCAGCCCACCCCGGGCCTGGCCTGGCAGTGGCAGCTCGGCGGCACCGTGGACCAGTCGGTGGACGTGCCGGTCTACGACATCGACGGATTCGAGAACGACGCCTCGGTGGTCGCCGCGCTGCACGCCAAGGGCCGCAAGGTGATCTGCTACATCAACGCCGGTTCCTGGGAGGACTTCCGCCCCGACTCCGCCGCCTTCGCCAAGTCCCTCCAGGGCTCGGACACCGGCTGGAAGGGCGAGAAGTGGTTCGACATCCGCAAGCTCGACCAGCTGAAGCCGCTGATGGCCGCCCGCTTCGACATGTGCAGGAGCAAGGGCTTCGACGCCATCGAGCCGGACACCATCGAGGCCTACAACCAGAACAGCGGCTTCCCGCTGACCCCGGACGACCAGATCGCGTACAACCGCATGCTGGCCCAACTCGCGCACGAGCGCGGTCTGGCGATCGGACTGAAGAACGACCTCGACCAGATCCCCGCGCTGCTGCCGGACTTCGACTTCGCGGTCAACGAGGAGTGCTCGCAGTTCGACGAGTGCGACCGGGTGTCGCCCTTCATCAAGGCGGGCAAGGCGGTCTTCCATGTCGAGTACAAGCTCGACACGGACCGGTTCTGCGCCAAGACCAAGGCCCTGGGCTTCAGTTCGATGCAGAAGAAGCTCGACCTCAACGCCTGGCGCAAGCCCTGCTGAGGCCGGTGCTCCCCGTCGCGCGGGTGACCCGGGCCAGGGCCACCCGCGCGAGGGTCACTTGACCGCCAGCCAGACGACGGCGCCCAGGACGACCAGGGCGACGACGGCGACCAGCGCGATCACGCCGGTGCGACTGCCGCTGTTCTTGCTGCTGCCGTAGGTGGAGACGGAACCCGGTGCCTGAGGCGCCGGGCTCTCGTCGACGAACGCCCGGAACATCTGGGTGCTACCGGCGGGGTCGTAGTCGTTGTCAGCCATGGCACGGACTCTAACGAATCCGCCCACCTCAGGCACACCCCGGACCCCTCATCGGCGAACACACCACCCTGGCGTGCGACGGCGGTACGACCGGATCGTGAAATCCGTGTGACCGACGGAATGCTCCGCCGCACAAGAGGGTTGACTTCGGGCATGACCGGAAACCAGAGCCGGGTCCGCCTCGGCACCTCCGACCTGTCCGTCCACCCCCTCTCGCTCGGCGGCAACGTCTTCGGCTGGACGGCCGACGAGCAGCAGTCCTTCGCCGTGCTGGACGCCTACGCGGCGGCCGGCGGCAACTTCGTCGACACCGCCGACGTCTACTCCGCCTGGGCCCCCGGCAACACCGGCGGCGAATCCGAGACGGTCATCGGCAACTGGCTGCGCAGCCGGGGCAACCGCGACGGGATCGTGATCGCGACCAAGGTCGGCAGCCACCCCGAGGCGAGCGGTCTGCGCGCGGCGACCATCAAGTCCTCCGTCGAGGGCTCGCTGCGCCGCCTGGGCGTCGACCACATCGACCTCTACTACACCCACCGGGACGACGACACCCCGGTCGAGGAGTTCGTGACGGCCCTGGACGAGCTGGTCCGCGCGGGCAAGGTCCGGGCGGTGGGCGCCTCCAACATCTCCGCCGAGCGGCTCGCCGAGGCGCTGGCCTTCGCCGAGCGCGAGGGCCTGGCCAAGTACGTCGCGGTGCAGCCGCACTACAACCTGGTCTCCCGCGGCACCTTCGAGGGGCCGCTGGCCGAGGTGGTCGCCGAGCACGGCCTCTCCACGGTGCCGTACTACGCGCTCGCCTCCGGCTTCCTGACCGGCAAGTACCGTCCGGGCGCCGCCGGCGTCGACAGCGCCCGGGCCGAGGGCGCCGCCCGCTACCTGGCCGAGCCGCGCGGCCCCAAGGTGCTGGCCGCCCTGGACTCGGTCGCCGCCGAGCACGGCGTCGAACCCGCCGCCGTCGCCCTGGCCTGGCTGGCCGCCCGCCCGACGGTCGCCTCCCCGATCGCCAGCGCCCGCACCGTCGACCAGCTGCCCCCGCTGCTGGCCGGTGCCACCCTGCGGCTCACCCCGGAGCAGACCGCGCTGCTGGACGGGGCCTCCGCCTGAGCACGCGCGGCGGGCCCCCGACGGCACGGTGCCGTCGGGGGCCCGCCGCCGGACCGCGGGCTACGGCCGCCCGAAGTGGGTCGGGTAGTAGCCCGAGTTGAGCGTCGATATCCGGACGGTCTTGCCCGGCCGGGGCGCCTCCACGAACTTTCCGCCGCCCAGGTAGATCCCCACGTGGTGGATCCCCGAGGCCCGGCCGCTGTCCGACCAGAACACCAGGTCACCGCGGCGCAGCTGCCCCGCGCTGATCGGCGTGGTCGCCGCGTACTGGTCGTCGGCCACCCGCGGCAGGCTTATCCCGCTGCGCCGGTAGGCCTGCTGGACCAGCCCGGAGCAGTCGTAGCCGGACGGACCGTTGCCGCCCCAGACGTACGGCTTGCCCAGCTGGGCGAGCGCGTAGTCGATCGCGGACTCGGTGCTCCCGGTGGACGACTCCCCGCCCGAGGACGGCCGCGAGTCCTGGTCCGAACCGCCGCCGGACTGCCCGGTGCGGCTGAGGTAGACGTCGTAGTGACTGGTCCAGCGCCACTCTCCGCTGCCGTTCTTGAACCAGTACTTCGAACCGTCCCAGCCCTGGCGCAGCCCCCCGGAGGAGGCCGAGCCGTTCGAGGCGGCGCCGCCGCCGGAACCGCCCGAGCCGGACGTGCCGGTGCGGCTGGCGTAGACGTCGTAGTGGCTGGTCCAGCGCCACTGGCCGGCGCCGTTCTTGAACCAGTACTTCGAACCGTCCCAGCCCTGCTTGCCGGCCGCGGCGTGCGCGGAACCGGCCCCTGCGGTCAGGCCGACCACGCCGGCGCCCGCCAGCACGGTGGTGGCCAGGCAGGTACTTCGCACGGCCCGGTGTATTCGGCTGCCACCACCCGCCGCGGCGGCGGGGGCGGTGCGCGGCCGGGCCGCGCAGTTCGGGCAGCCGCAGCCCGTGATCGCGGGGATGCTGCCGCGGCGCTCCTCGAAGCCGATCGGACCGGGGTCGGCGTCGGGGCCGAGGCCGGGTTCGGCGTACGCGCCGGTGGCTATCCTCATGCGGGTCGTCCTTCCTTCCGCCCGGCACGGGCGGCCGGGGGCGGTACCGAGGCGGCCACTCCGGCCGGGGCGACGAAGGCGACCAGCAGCTGCTCCATCAGCGCGCTGCGGGCGGCCTCGTCCAGTTCGTGCGCGGTCGCCCGCTCCAGTCGGCGGACGGCCAGCGCCGCCGCCTCCACCGCGTCGTCGACCAGCACGGTCCGCAGGCCCGCGTCGAGATCGGCCAGCCGGCGCCGGCGCATCGACTCGGCGACCTCGGGCGCGTAGTCCAGCGCCAGCGGCTGCACCGAGTAGACCTCCAGGCCCGCCGGGGCGGCCTCGGCGGCCAGCGCCCGGGTCATCTCGTCGGCGAACCACTGCCCGTCGCGCAGCGCCGGGCCGGGGGCCGCGTTGCTGTCGCAGGGCAGGGTGGAGGCGGTGCGGGTGAGCACCGCCTGGACCTGCTCGCGCAGGTAGCTCTCGTGGTCCTCGATCGCCAGCAGCGCCCGCGCGGTGTCCTTGACCCGCCAGACGATCAGCAGCCGGACCACGATCGGGGTGCCGGTGCGGTCGACCACCTTGACCGGCTCGCTGCGCCAGTGCCGCAGCCGTACGTCCACCCGGCGGCGGCGCAGCAGCGGGTTGACCCAGACCAGCCCGGTCCTGCGCACCGTGCCCCGGTAGCGGCCCCAGCGGGTCAGCACCCGGGTCTCACCGCCCGCGTTGGCCAGCAGCCCGGCCAGTGCGAACACGATCAGCAGCCCGGCCGCGGCGGCCGCGGCGATCGCCTGGACGTCCACCTCGGCCCGGCCGCTGTCCCGGGCGGCGGGGCTGCGCAGTTCGGGCAGCGCGTCCCAGTGCGGGAGGACGCCGGTGCGCAGCAGCACGTACCCCACCGCGGCCAGGCCGAGCAGCACCACCGACAGGGCGACCCAGCCGGGCAGCACGGTGGCGGTCTGCTCCCGCAGCGCCTGGTCCGCGCGCGGGGGGCGGCGGGAGGTGGCGGCGGCGGGGGCCCCGGGCTGGACGGCACCGGGGAGTTCGACGGTCTCCGGGGCGGCCGTCTCCAGCGGGTCCCGCAGGTCGGCGGGGCCGGCCGGGGACGGACCGGGGACGACGGCCAGCGGGGCGGTCGCCGGGCCGAGGTCGACCGGCTCGGCCGGGCCGAGCGGCTTGCCGGCCTTGACGGTCGAGACCTTGGCCAGCGGGCTGGCCCCGGTGGCGGAACGTTCCGGCAGGGCCGGCGGGAACGACGTGGGCAGATGGTCGGGTCGCTGCGAAGAATCGCGGGTGACGTCCATGCACGGATCCTCTGGGTCTGGTGTGTCGCGCAACGGGCGGCCCGGATCTGACGGGCAGTGCCAGAGTCAGGCTAAGTTCATACGTCATCAAATGCGACATTTGAGCCGAGGTGTGTCGACATTTACTGACGAATCGTCCAAAGCTGACCTGACGCGCAGGCACATCGGCGGATGGTCGGGACGGTTCGGCGCAGGTCAGCGCCGTCGGGCACCGGATCCACGGGCGAACACCCGACGGGTGATCAGCCCGACTCCGGCGAGCACCAGCAGCACCCCGGCGAGCAGGCCGTGCCAGCGGGCCTCCCGGGGCCGTCCGACCGCCGCCCCCTCGATCGGAGGCGCGGGCAGCGGCCGTACCCGGGGTCCGTCCTGGTCGGCGGCCGACAGCGGCTCGGCGCCGACCGTCGGCGGCGGTTCGGCCGCCGCCGGATCGGCCGCCCGGGCCGGACGGCCGCCGGGCGGGGCCGGGGCGGGGCTCGGCGAGCCGGCCGGGGTGGTCGCGGTGGTCGGGGCGCCGACGGTCGGGGCACCGCCCGGGGCGGGCACGGCGGCGCGGGTCGTCGGCAGCGGCGAGCCCGGGACGGTCGGGCGGGCCGCGGCGGTCGGAACGGCGGAGGAGGTCGGGGCGGCAGGGGGCGCGGGGACGGCCGGCACCGGCGACGCCGGAACCGCGACCGGGACGACCGGCGGGACGACGATCGGCAGCAGCCCGGCCGGGACCGGCCGCAGCTCCGGGGCCTCGACCGGCCCCGGCGAGGCGGACCCGGCCGGCGACGCACCGGACACCGCAGGGGCGGACGGCGTCGGCGCCGGGACGCCCGGCCCGGAGGACGACGCCACCGGACTCGGCGTCACCTGACCCGGCACCACCGGCGCGGCGACCGGCGCGGAAGCCGAAGGCGAGGCGGAACCCGAAGGCGAGGCGGAGGCCGAAGCCGAAGCCGAGGCCGAAGCCGAGGCCGAAGCCGAAGCCGCCGGCCCGGCCGGCGCGGCGGCCACCCGCACCTGCACCGGGTCCGCCGACGTCGCGTTCCCCGCCCGGTCGGTCGCCGTGACGGTCAGCCACTGCGCGCCGTCCGCCACGTCCCGGTTGGCGGTGCAGGTCCAGCTCCCGTCCAGCGCCGCGGCGGCCCCGCACAGCACCGTGTGCTCCCCGGAGTCCGCCGCCGGGCCCGCCGTGACCAGCACGTCCGTGCCCGGTTCGGCCCGCCCGGTGAGCCGGGGCCGGCTGACCCGGAGCAGTTCGCCCGGGGCCGGGGAGGTGAGCACCGGCTTGTCCGGCGGCACGGTGTCGACGACCAGTGCGACCGGCTGCCCGGCCGTCCGGTTGCCGGCCGCGTCGACCGCGACCGGGGTGAGCCGGTGGCTGCCGTCCGCCAGGTTCTCGACCGGCAGGCAGGACCACCCGCCGTCCGGCCGGACCGCGCTGCTGCACAGCTCGGCGGAGCCGGCCTGGTCGGTGACCGACACGGTGCTGCCGGTCTCGCCGGTACCGGTCAGCTGCAGCCCGGGGTCGTTGGTGTAGGCCGGCAGGGTGAGCACGGGCGCGGCCGGCGGGGTGGTCTTCACGGTGACCTTGACCGGCTCGCCGCGCAGCACCACGCCGCCGCTGGTGGTCTCCACGGGGGTGAGGTCGTGCGCGCCGGCGGCGAGCGGGCCGCCCGGGCGGCACGACCAGTCCCCGCCGCGCTCGACCTTGGCCCGGCAGAGCGTGGCGTCGCCGTCCCGGACCTCCACCGAGGCGCCGGGGACCGCACCCTCGCCGCGGATCTGCGGCCGGCCGTCGGCCAGCACGGTGCCGTCGACCGGCTCGGCGACCTCGGGCCGCGCGGCGCCGACGGTCAGCTTGATCCGCTGGTCGCTGACCTGCCCCGAGTCGGCGAAGCCGCCGGACGGGACGAGTTGGCTGGTGTCCCGGCCGATCCGCAGCCGGAGCCAGGTGTCACCGGCGGCGGCGTCCGAGGGGACGGTCCACTCCAGGGTCGCGGTGTCCGCGCCGGGCCGGATCTCGGTCTGCACCCGGTCGGCCGGGTCGAACCGGCCGTGGTGCCCGAAGTCGATCCAGCCGGCCAGGGTGGCGGGCTGGGCGCCCACCGCGACCGGGACGGTGACCCGGTAGGAGCGGCCGATGGCGGCCTGGTCGGGGAAGCCGAGCGAGGGGTCGGCGCCCTGGTACTCGCCGCGGCCGGGCTGGAGCTTGGGCGGCGGGGGCGGGCCCGCCGCCGGTCTCGCGAAGGGGTTGCCGCGCCGGACCGCGCCGTGGTCGAGCTCGACCAGCGGCTCGTCGGCCCCGGAGTCGCCGGACCGGCTCCGGTCCCGGCGGGACGGGGTGGTGGCGTCGGCGCCCAGGAAGAGGTCGGAGACCACGTGCGAGGCGTTGCCGTAGGCCTGCGGGGCCGTCCCGAGGTCCTCGTCCACCGTGACGGTGTAGGCCTGGCGCAGGACGGGCGCGGGGGTGCTGCTGCCGGCCCGGGCGGTCGAACGCTGGTCGATCCGGAACTCCGCGGTGCCGACCGTCCCGGCGAGCTCCAGGGTGCCCTCGGCCGCGGTGCCCGGGGCGCCGTCGGAGCCGCCGTCGCTCCCGGTGGGGGCGAGGGAGGTGGCGTCGACCGTCCAGCCGGGCCAGTCGGTGCGCCCGACCAGGGCGGGGGCGGCGGGCGCGCCGCCGGTGAGGGTCAGCCGGGCCGCCGTGCTGGTGGTGCCGGATGCTCCGGCGGCGACCGCGGCCAGTCCGCTGAGGTGCAGCCGGGGATTGCGGACCGGCCGGGAGAAACTCAGCCGGAGTGTTCCGACGGTGTGCCAGGAACCGTCCGTCTGCGGATGGTCGGGGGTGAGGGTGAAGGTCTGGGCGGCGTCCCCGGGGTGTTTTCCGTCCGCGTACACCGCGGCGGAACTCCCCCCTCCGGTGCGGTCGGCGAGCCGGCCCGCCTCGGCGGTGACACCGGTGCCCGGTCCGGCCGCGGTGTCGAACCGGACGGCGAGCCCGGAGGGCAGCACCGCCCGGTGGTCGCCCGACCAGGCGTCAGGGGACTGCTGGGCCATCGCGAGAGGGGCGTTCCCACCGGTCAGCGCCCCGACCGCGAGGACGGCCAGGGCGGCGGCTGTACGGGGAAACCGTCGGCTCATCCGGCTCTCCTTCACGGTCGACTGCCGGGGTGACGGGCAGTCCGGGCACACGATCGGACAAAACGGAATCACGACCCTGGACCGGTCATACTGCGACACCTGTGCTTTTGGCCGCGTCCCACCCGATTGGCGGCCATCCGGGCGGCAGGACGGGATGTACCCGAATCGGCTGCATTTCATCCATGGGGCGGTAACGGATCCCACCCGGACGGCCGAACCCACCCGAATGGCCGAGAGGGGGGAATTCCGGCTGAGTAGACGGACCCCAGTGTCCGGTACCTGACCATTCATCGGGGAACTCTGTTCGAATTACCCACCCGCTCAGTAGAGTCGGGCCCCGTGACCATGGACCCCGTACTCGTCAAGCGCAGCTCCGCCGCCGTAGCGCCGCACGGCCCGGTCGTCGCCGCACCCTTCCGCCGACACCGGTCGGCCTAGCCGGGAGCAGCACGGTGGCCTTCGACCCCGCCGTCATCCGCGCCAGCTTCGCCGTCGTCGAGCGCCGGGCCGACCACCTGACCACCTTCTTCTACACCCACCTGTTCAGCCACAACCCCGGCCTGCGCCCGCTCTTCCCCGCCCGGATGCACGAGCAGCGGGACCGGCTCTTCGCCGCGCTCACCCGGATCGTGCTGCGGCTGGACGATCCCGGGCAGCTCACCGAGTACCTGCGGGCGCTCGGGCGCGACCACCGCAAGTTCCAGGTCGCGCCCGAGCACTACCCGGCCGTCGGGGCCAGCCTGATCGCCGCACTGCGGCAGTGTTCCGGCCACTTCTGGACGCCCGAGACCGAGCGGGCCTGGACCGAGGCCTACGCCGTGATCACCCGGATCATGACCGGCGCCGCCGCCGACCTCCCGGGGCACCACCCGGCCTGGTGGGAGGCCGAGGTCGCCGGCCGCCGCCGGGCCGCGCCCGACCTGGTGGTGCTCACCCTCGCGCCGATGCGCCCGTACCCCTTCACCGCCGGCCAGTACCTCACCCTCACCAGTCCCCGGACGCCCCGGGTCTGGCGGCCGTTCTCGCTCGCCAACGCGCCCCGCCCGGACGGCCGTCTGGAACTGCACGTGCGCCGGGTGCCCGGCGGGCTGCTGAGCCCCGTCCTGGTGGAGGACGTGATGCCCGGCGAACTGCTGCGACTCGGGCCTCCGCTCGGCGAGGCCGTGCTCGCCCCCGCCTCGGACCGGCCGCTGCTGCTGGTCGCCGCGGGCAGCGGCTGGGGGCAGACCAAGGCCCTGCTGGAGCAGCTCACCCTCGAGCAGCCGGACCGGGCGGCCACCGTCCTGCTGGCGGCCCGCACCGCCGCCGGGCAGTACGACCTGGACACCGTGCGGCGACTGCTCACCCGCAACCCCCGGCTGCGCGCCCTGACCGTCACCCCCGACCGCTCCGCCGGCCCGGACGGGACCACCGCGCTGCTGCGGCGGACCCTGCTCGGGCACGGCGACTTCACCGGCTGGGAGGTCCACCTCTCCGGCCCGCCGGGGCTGGTCACCGAGCTCGCGGAGCTGCTGCTCACCCTGGGCGCCACCGCCGGACTGGTCCGGCACGACCCGGTGCCGGTGACCTTCGACCGGGCCCGGCCGCTGACCAGCTCGGACTGGTTCCTGGCCCGCCGGGACGTGCCGTGGATCAACCGGACCGACCTGGGGTGACCGGCATCACCACGGGACGGGAACGGGGAACCAGGAGCCGGAAAACGGAGAAGCCCCCGGCCGGTGGCCGGGGGCTTCTCGCTGGTGCGCTCAGCAGGATTCGAACCTGCAACCTCTTGATCCGTAGTCAAGTGCTCTATCCGTTGAGCTATGAGCGCAAGGAACGGGCGGACCCGATCTTGCGGAGATTGGTGCGCTCAGCAGGATTCGAACCTGCAACCTCTTGATCCGTAGTCAAGTGCTCTATCCGTTGAGCTATGAGCGCCCGCCCCGGCGAACTGTGCCTCCGGGGCGTTGCGTGGACAACATTACATGACCTGCGACGCAGGACGAAATCGGTTGATCCGACCCCCGGCGGCCTCCGGCGCACCGGGCCGCGGGCACGCCCCGGACATGCGAAGAGCCCCGCCGACGTGATCGTCGACGGGGCTCCCGTACTGCGGAGGCTGAGGGATTTGAACCCTCGATCAGGAATAACCCCGAAACCGCATTAGCAGTGCGGCGCCATAGACCGGACTAGGCGAAGCCTCCCCACAGGGATCAAGCCCGCCTGCAGCGGACCCGTTCCGTGTGTCAGTGATGATGCCACAACCGTGGGGCTCGGCACCAACCACCGCCAACGTTACTAGGCGGGTCGTCCCCGCCGCAAAGAAGAATGAGATACTGCCGACTCCGGAGGAGCTGCCCTGAGCCGAGGAGACCTGTCGACGTGAGCAGCAGGCCGATCCGAGGCGCTGCTCGCCTCGACGCCATACTCGACGCCCTGCCCGACGCGTTGTTGCTGGTGAACAGCAACGGCACGGTCGTGGACGCCAACAGCGCGGCCGTCCAGGCGCTGCAGGCGCCGGGCACCTCGCTGGTCGGCATGGGCGTGCTCGGCCTGCTGCCCGAGTTCGACCCCAGCCGGATCCCCGGCTCGATGCGCCCGGCCACCCGCGACGGCGACGCCCTGGACCGTCCGGTCCGGATGACCGCCCACCGCACCGACGGCACGACCTTCCCGGTCGAGGTCTCCGGCAACGACTTCGCCACCGACGGCGGCGACGGCTACGGGCGCTCCCCGTACGAGCCGTACCGCGAGGGACCGCGCCCCTCCTCGTCCTCCGACCTGCTCCTGCTGCTGGTCCGCGACCTCACCGGCCGGCTCGGCGTCGAGGCCGAGCTGCGCCGCCAGCACAAGCAGACCGAGATGATCCTGCGGGCCGCCGCCGAGGGCGTGCTCGGGGTCGACCTCGAGGGCCGCTGCGTGCTGGTCAACCCGGCCGCCGCGCACATCCTGGAGTACCGGGCGAGCGAGCTGGGCGGGCGCGAGCTGCACCCGCTGATCCAGCACTCCCGGGCCGACGGCACCCCGCTGGCGCTGGAGGAGTCCGCGCTGCTGGACACCCTGACCTCCGGCCGCAAGCACCGGGTGCGCGGCACCGTGCTGTGGCGCAAGGACGGCCGCCCGGTCACCGTCGACCTCACCACCGCCCCGGTCCGGGACGGCGACCAACTGGTCGGCGCGGTGATGACCTTCACCGACCGCAGCCGCGAACTCGCCCTGGTCGCCCGCAACGAGCACCTCACCGCCGTCCTGGAGAGCGAGCTCGGCGGCGCGCTGAACGCGCTGAACCAGCGGCTGGACGCCCTCGCCGCCGACCCGGCCGGACAGCTCTGGCCGGAGGCCAACTGGACCCTGCGCCGGCTCGCCGACGAGTGCCGCCGGTTCGGCAAGCTGATCGACGGCGTGCTCGAACACCAGCGCTCCGAGGCCGGGGAGGCCGGACCGGCCGAGGGCAGGGACGCCAAGGACGGACCGGACGCCAAGGACGGCGGGAGCGGCGGCGGCAAGGCCGGGCGCAAGGCCGCCCGCCGGGTGCCGGTCGGCCTGGACAAGGTGGTCCGCCGGGCCGTCGAGGAGGCCGGCGACCTGGTCGGCCCCGGCCGGGTGCGCTTCTCGGTGCACGCCGCCGCGGTCGAGGTGATCGCCGACGAGCGGCGGCTCGCCCAGGCCCTGGCCCACCTGGTCGCCGACGTCAGCGGCACCGGTCTCGCGCTGGACGCCCCCGCCGCCCCCTCCCCCGGCCTGGCCGTCCCGGGCCTGTCCGGCCCCGGGCTGGGCGGCCGGCCCGCCCCGACCGCGCCCGCCGAACCGCCGACCGTGGTGCTGGCCGCCGCCCAGCGCGGCGAGGTCGCCCGGGTCGAGATCCGCGGCCCCGGCGTCGGCGGCAGCCCCGTCCACCTCCCGATAGCCCGCGCGGTGGTCGAGCGCCACGGCGGTGTGCTCCAGCCGCACGAGCTGCCCGGCAAGGCCGGGACCACCTACGTGGTCGAGCTGCCGCTGGACCCGGCCGCCGCCAAGGCCGCCGCCGAGCGCGCCTCCGCCGAGGGCCGCTCCGACCGGCCCAAGGACGGCGACAGCGCCGTCCTGCCCGAACTGCCCGGCATCCCGCAGCTGCCCAGCAGCGGCGATGCCGACCGGGACACCGAGCCCGCCCCGGCCTCAGCGAAGGCCGCCGCCGAGGACCCCGGGCCCGGCCGCGAGAGCGCCGAGCCGGAGCAGGCACCCGCCGAGGAGGCCCCGGCCGAGCGCCGCGGCCGCCGCGGCCGGCCCGCCGCCGAGGAGCCCTCCCCCGAGGCCGCCGCCCCCGCCGCCCCGGCCGACCAGTGGCCGAACGCCCCCGCCCGGGTCGAACGGGCCGTCCCCGAGCAGTGGAACGGCACCGGCAACGACCCCGCGTACGGCCGCCGGGGCCCGGCCGCCCCGGAGGCCGCGCAGAGCGACCCGTGGGGCAAGGACGACGGCCGCTCCGGCCCCGCCTACGCCGTGCCCGTCGACGGCGGCCGCCCGCAGCAGCAACGGCCCGGCGGCCGCGAGCCGCTCGCGCTCGGCCCCGCACCCGTCACCGCGGAGCCCGCCGCGCCGCCCGCCGCTCCGCCCGCCGAGGACGGCGGCGAGGCCAAGCCGCGCAGACGCCGGGCGCTGCCCTCCGCCGAGGACTCCTCGGGCGGCTTCGCGCTGCCCGGAGCGGGCGACACCCCGGTGTACCCCGGCCTGGAGAACGCCCTGCCCACCGGTCCGGCACCCGCCCCGGTCGAGCCCCCCGGTGCGCCGACCGGCCGCCGCCGCCGGCTCTCCGTACCGCCCGGGCCCGCGCCGGACGCGCCGGCCGGGGCCCCCGCCCCGCAGGCCGGCGGCGCCGCGCTGGAGCCGGCCCGGCCCGCGCTGCCCGCCGCCGAAGAGCAGAGCGGCCCGCGCCCGGTCGGCAGCGGCCTGGCCGAACTGACGCCGCCCCGACCGGTCATCGCCCCGGTCGGTGCCCCGGTGCCCGCCCTCCCGGCGCAGCCGCCGACGCCGGCCGCACCGCGCGCGCTGGCCGAGCTGCCCGCCGCAGCGGCCGACCGGCCGGACACCGAGCGGCCGCAGACCGGCTCCGGCGAGCTGGCCAACACCCGTCGGCTGCTGGTCTGGCCCGAGCCCGACCCGGCCACCGGCCGGGCCCTCCAGTCCCGCGGCTACCTGCCGGTGATCGTCCGCTCCCGCGAGGAGGTGGACGCCCAGGTGGCGGGCTTCCCGGCGGCGCTCTTCGTCGACCCGCTGACCAGCCCGATCACCCGGACCGCGCTCCAGTCGCTGCGCACCGCCGCGCTCAACAGCCGGATCCCGGTGCTGGTCACCGCCGGCCTCGGCCAGGCCACCCGGGACGCCGCGTACGGCGCCGATCCGGCCGTGCTGCTGCGCGCCCTCGCCCCGCGCGACGGCGAGCACCACGCCCCGCGGGTGCTGCTCGTCGAGGGCGACCCGGACATCGCCGCCGCCATGATCAGCAGCCTGGAGCGGCGCGGCATGCACGTCGAGCACGCGGTGGACGAGAACGACGCGGTCGCCCGGGCCAGCAGCGTGCAGCCGAACCTGGTGGTGATGGACCTGTTCCAGATCCGCCGCCGTCGGGTCGGCCTGCTGGACTGGCTGCGCGCCAACGACCGGCTGCACCGCACCCCGCTGGTGGTCTACACCTCGGTCGACCTCGACCCGCGCGAGCTGCCCCGGCTGCGCACCGGCGAGACGGTGCTCTTCCTGGCCGAGCGCTCGACCAGCGAGGACGTCCAGTCCCGGATCGTCGACCTGCTCGGGCGGATCGGCGCGATGGGCGAGGCGGGCGTCGCCGCCGCGGGCTGAGCGACGGCCGTCGGTGGCGACGCCCCCGGCGGCCCCGGAACACGGCGGAGGGCCGGACCCGTCCGATCCGGGTCCGGCCCTCCGTGCCGTCGGTCAGTCCCGGCCGAGCACCGTGACGTCCAGGCCGTCGGCCGCGTAGTCGGCCCGGATCACCTTCTTGTCGAACTTGCCGACCGAGGTCTTCGGGACGGACTCGACGAGCGCCCAGCGCTCCGGCAGCTGCCAGGAGGCGATCCGCTCGGCCAGGAAGGCCCGCAGCTCCCGCACACCGGCGGTCGCGCCCGGCCGCAGCACCACCGTGGCCAGCGGGCGCTCGCCCCACTTCTCGTCCGGCACCGCGACGACGGCGGCCTCGGCCACCTCGGGGTGGCCCATCAGGGCGTTCTCCAGCTCGACCGAGGAGATCCACTCGCCGCCCGACTTGATGACGTCCTTGGCCCGGTCGGTGATGGTCAGGTAGCCGTCGGCGGTGATGGTGCCCACGTCGCCGGTGCGCAGCCAGCCGTCCTCGGAGAACTTGTCGTCCGGGCGGACCGGGTCCTGCCCGGCACCGCCGTAGTAGGCCGCGGCGATCCACGGGCCGCGCACCTCCAGCTCGCCGGCGGCGACGCCGTCGTTGGGCATCCGCTCGCCGCCCGGGCCGATCAGCCGGGCCTCGACCGAGGCCGGGAAGACGCCCTGGGTGATCCGGTACGGCCACTCCTGCTCGGCGGTGAGGCCGCCCGGCGGCTGGGCGAAGGTGCCGAGCGGGGAGGTCTCGGTCATGCCCCAGGCGTGCAGCACCCGGATGCCGTGCCGCTCCTCGTAGCCCCGCATCAGCGAGGGCGGACAGGCGCTGCCGCCGATGACCACCATGCGCAGGCTGGAGGTGTCGTAGTCGCCCGCGTCCAGCTCGTCCAGCAGGCCGCTCCAGATGGTGGGGACGGCGGCGCTGACGGTGGGGCGGACGGCGGCGATCATCTCGGCCATCGGCTTGGGCTGGAGGAAACGATCCGGCATGAGCAGGTTGGCACCGGACATGAAGGCGGCGTGCGGGATGCCCCAGGCGTTCACGTGGAACATCGGGACCACCGGCAGGGCGGTGTCGCGCGGGGTGAAGGCGAAGTTGTCACCGGTGTTGACCTGCAGGCAGTGCAGGTAGATCGAGCGGTGGCTGTAGAGCACGCCCTTGGGGTCGCCGGTGGTGCCGGAGGTGTAGCAGAGCACTGCGGCCCGGCGCTCGTCGAGGTCGCGCTCCCAGGGGTATTCGACCGGCCGGCCGGCGAGCAGCTCGTCGTAGTCGTGCACCCCGCCCGCGAAGCCGGCCAGCAGCGAACGGTCGCCGGGGCCGGCCACCACGATGTGCTTCAGGGTGGGGGCGAGCTGCGGCAGCACGGCGGCGAGCAGCGGCAGGACGCTGCCGTTGACGATCACCACGCGGTCGGCGGCGTGGTCGATGATGAAGGACAGCTGCTGCGCGGGCAGCCGCAGGTTGAGGGTGTGCAGCACGGCGCCCATGGCGGGGACGGCGAGGTACGCCTCCAGGTGGACGTCGTTGTTCCACATCAGGGTCGCCACCCGGTCGTCCCCCGTCACGCCGAGCTCGTCGCGCAGCGCGTGGGCGAGCTGCGCGGCCCGGGCGCCCACCTCGGCGTAGGTCCGCACGACCGGCCCCGTGCCGTCCCAGGTGGTGACGGTCGAACGGGCGTGCACCGTGGAGCCGTGCTCCAGGATCCGGGTGACGGTGAGCGGTACGTCCTGCATCGTGCTGAACACGGGTCCTCCTCGACCGGGCGGCACTGACGGCTCCCGCGACGCACCTACCGGGCGGTAATGCACGCGGACGTGCCCGATTGTGCCGTTCCGTCCGCCCGCTGTCAGTACCTCGGGCCCGTTGCACGGATCACGGGTTCGTCCCGGTTCCTCCCGGGGCGGTCAGCCGGCGGTCGGGCCGTCGACCTGGTCGCGGTCGACGGTGAGGGTCACGCCGCCGTAGGTCTCCTGGACGTTGCCGCGGTACTGGTGGACGCGCCGGCGGGAGCGCCAGAGGTCCGGGGTGAGCGGGCCGGAGCCGGCGGTGTCGGCCTTGTCGTCCCAGCGGGCGTACCAGACGGCGTCGGGCAGCGGGCTGCTGCCGGCCCGGGCGGCGGCGGCCAGGTCGGCGATGCCGGAGTCCAGGCTGGAGTAGAAGCCGGCGCGGTAGCCCGCCGCGTGCAGCGCCTGGGTCCAGCCGAGGGCGAAGTCGACCACGGCCTGGCCGCAGCCGGCGTCGTGCATCGGGTAGGCCTCGATGTCCAGGTAGACCGGACTGCCCTGGCCGAACCCGAGCGCACGCATCGCGTGCAGCGCCTCGCCGGCCTCCTCCCGGCCCTGCTCGGCGGCCTCGGCCGGGTCGATCCGCCGGGGCTTGCGGCTCAGCTCGGCGCACGGCGCCTGGCGGCCGACGTGCACCGGGAGGAAGCGCCAGCCCATCGCGCGGGCCTCGTGGACCCAGTCCACGGTGAGCCGGGGCTGGGAGCAGCCGCGCTGGGAGCCGCTGACGTAGATCCCGACCGCGCCGTACGGGGAGGCGGGGCGCCAGGCCCGCAGGGCCTCGGGCGCGGGTGCGGTGCAGGCGTCGAAGGCGGGGCCGCTCCACTGGTCGCGGATCCGGGGCGGGCCGAGGCGGTCGGGGAGGGAGAGGGCGCGGATCCGCGGGACGGCCGCGGCGGCGGTCCGGGTGCGGGCCTCGGCGCTCGCGCCCGTCCCGTCGGTGGCCAGCAGGAGCACGAGGGAGGCGGCGAGGAGGGCCGCGGGGCGGAGATAGCGCACCCGGCCTTGATACTGACGGACCGTCGGACGAACGCGGCAACCACGCCGCAGGCCTTCGACGAGTCCACCCTTTCGGCCGCACCCGTCCGCATCCGTCCTGATTTCTGTAACGAGCTTGCTGGTTCATCACTCCTTACGGCAAACTCGTCCGCATGCCCACGTCCCATGCCGGCGAAACCGCTGCCCCCACCTCGGCCGCCGCGGTCGCCGAGGCCCTTGCCATGCCGCCCGCCCCCCAGGGCGAGCCCGCCGGCGAGCGCGGTGGCCGGCGACGAGGCGGGGAGCCCGGCTCCGCGGCGCCCCCGGGGGTGCGAGCCGGCCGGTCCACCGGTCGGCTCGGCAAGGCCCTGCGGCGCCCGGAGCGGATCCCGGCGCCGCTTCTCTGTCTGGTCGCGATGTTCCTGGTGCAGACCGGGATCGCCCTGTCCAAGCCGCTGTTCGGCCCGCTCGGGGTGAGCGGCACCACCTTCCTGCGGCTGGGCTTCGCCGCGGTCATCCTGCTCGCCCTCACCCGGCCCCGGCTGCGCGACAAGCGCCCGCGCGACCTCGCCGCGGCCGCGGCGCTGGGCGTGGCCTCGGCCGGCATGACCTTCCTGTTCGCCGGGGCGATCGACCGGCTGCCGATGGGCACCGCCGCGACCATCGAGTTCCTCGGCCCGCTCGCGGTCGCCCTGGTCTTCGCCCGGCGCGCCAGCCACCTGCTCTGGGCGCTGCTCGCGGCGGCCGGCGTGGTCCTGCTGACCCTGCTCGGCGAGGGGGACGGCGGCGGCTCGCTCGACCCGGTCGGCCTGCTCTACGCCTTCGGCGCGGCCGCCTGCTACGCGGTGTACATCCTGTTCACCGACAAGGTCGGCGCCACCTTCCAGGGCTTCCAGGGCCTGGCGGTGTCGATGACGGTCGGTGCGCTGGCCCTGGCGCCGTTCGGGCTCGGCCAGGCCTGGGACGGACTGACCGCGCCCGGGGCCTCGCCGCTGGTGCTGCTCGCCTCGGTCGCCGGGGTCGCGGTGCTGCTGCCGGTGCTCCCGTACGCGCTGGAGATGACGGCGCTGCGGCGGATGCCGCAGCGGGTGTTCAGCGTGCTGGTCAGCCTGGAGCCAGCGGTCAGCGCGCTGGTCGGCCTGGTGGTGCTCGGCCAGGTGCTGGGCGTGCCGCAGTTGGCCGGCATCGGGTGCGTGGTCGCGGCCAGCGTGGGGGCCACGCTGACCGGGCGGCGCTGACCGTCCCGGCGCCCGCGGCACCCGCGGCCGTGACGGCGTGAACGGTGCAGACGGGCTTGACGGCGTGAACGGCGTCTACGGCCAGAGCAGGGAGCGCGACCACTCCGGGGTGCGGACCGGGCCGGTGCGGGTGTAGCGCAGCCGGACGTGCCGCCGCTGGGCGTCGCCCTGCCAGAACTCCACCTCGTGCGCCCACAGGGTGTAGACCGCGTGGCCGGGCGCGACCGCGTCCGGGGTGGCCTCCAGGCGGCGCCGGGCGACCGCCACCGCCTCGTCGTACTCGGACAGTCCGCCCAGCGGCTCGCTCTGCCGGCCGACCAGGGCGCCGACCCGGGCGGCGGGCGAGCGGGTGGCGAACTCGGCGGCGGCGACCAGGTCGGCGGCCCGCTCGACGGTGCCGCGGACCCGCACCTGGCGGCCCAGCTGCGGCCAGTAGACGCTCAGCGCGGCGGCCGGGTGGTGGGCCAGCTGGCAGCCCTTGGGGCTGTCCGCGGCGGCGGAGAAGTTCCAGCCGGTGCCGGCCGCGTCCACGTCGCGCAGCACCAGCACCCGGGCGTCCGGCATGCCGTCGGCGTCGACCGTGGAGAGGGTGAAGGCCTGCGGGTCCAGCACCCCGGCGTCCAGCGCGGTGGAGAGCCAGTCCACGAACAGCGGACCGGGCTCGGCCGGGGCGGCCTCGTGGTCGAAGGAGGGCAGCGGTCGGGCCATCGGCGGGCGGCCGAGCAGCAGTTCGGGGACCGACCGCGGTCCGGGCCGACGCTCGTCCAGCGGTGCCGGGCCCGCCTGCGGCTGCGGTTCCGGTGCGGGCCTGGCCCCGTCCGGGCCGGTCAGGCCCTCGTCCTCCGCCGCCATCGCGCGCCTTCCTTCCGATTGCCGCGGTCGTCGCCCCGGCCGGGCCGTCCGTTCCGGGCCCGGGCGCGTGGAGCGCTGTCGGAGCGCAACCGTACCGCCGTGGACCGACGGCACCGGGCGCGGGCCCTCGGTGGACGGATCCGGGCTGCTGGGGCCCACCCGGCGGGCATCCGTCGCGCACCCGGGACGCACCCGGGACGCACCCGGCGCCGGACGCACTCGTGGGCGGTGCCGATGGCGGCACCGCCCACGAGGCCGGCTTCGCGGCGACCCTTTCCGCTGGCCGGTCAACGCTGTTCCGATCTCCCCGGTCCGCACCCGGACGGACCCGCCGTCCGGAGACCGTTGCGACCCCTCCGCGGATGCTCAGCTCACCCGCGGTCGTCCACCACCTCCGGCGCCCCCGCCGGTGGTGGTGCCGGGAGGGGTCAGCTGAAGATCGGGGCGAAGATCACGTTGATGTTCTTGTTGCCCTGGCCGGCCAGGATGTTGCCCGCGTTGTCCTTCACCGCGAGGGTGTTGCTCTGGTTCGAGGCGCCGGAACCGGTCGCCGTCTGCTGGGTGGAGACGTAGTTGCCGTCGACCCCGCCGAACACGTTGCCGCTGCCGGTGTTGGACACCACGCCGGCGTTGGAACCGGCCGCGGCGCCCGCGCCGCTGTCGGCGGTGGCGGCACCGGCGCCCAGCAGCAGCAGACCCGCCGCCAGCGGGGCGGCGAGCAGGAACCCGGACACCCGGCGGGTGTTGATGCGAGCCATGTGAGCCTCCAAGAAGCTGTTCATCGTGCATTGGTCGAGCAAGGGGTGCGGGGGTTCGCCGGCCAGACGAACACCTGCAGGCTGCGACGCCGGGACACAGACTTCCGCAACAAATCGACAAAGCACTAGCCAGCGGAGCAGTTTTCGCCCGTTCGCGTGATATCCACCGAGGCCGCGCATAACGGGCACCGATCCGGACAGTGCCCCGACACACCGCTACTGACCTGCGATTTCGCCCGAACGGCGGCCGCTCTGCGGCCCTCCGGAAAGGGCGCGGCGGCCTCATCGGAAACCACCGGGCGCACCACCCCGGCGCAGGGCGACAGGGAACACGCCCCCGAAAAGTTCGACCACCCTTCCATGTCGACTTTCCAGCCATTCCCAGACCATCGGAAAGTCGTACCGAAAAGACGGATCGACGGGTGCGGAAATCCGCATCCGCCGACCACTTGCGTGCTCTGAAAATCAGACCATCTTGCCCGGATTGAGGATTCCCAGCGGGTCGAAGACCGCCTTCACCTGCCGCTGCAGCTCCAGCCCGACCGGCCCCAGCTCACGGGCCAGCCAGTCCCGCTTGAGTAGCCCCACCCCGTGCTCCCCGGTGATCGTGCCGCCCAGCTCCAGCCCGAGCGCCATGATCTCGTCGAAGGAGCGCTGGGCCCGGAGCGCCTGCTCCGGATCCGCGGCATCGAAGATCACGATCGGGTGGGTGTTGCCGTCCCCGGCATGGCTGACCACCCCGATGGTCAGCCCGTGCCGATCGGCGATCACCGCGACGCCGTCGAGCATCTCGGCCAGGCGGGAACGCGGCACCGCCACGTCGTCGATCATCGTGGTGCCCAACCGGTCCAGCGCGGGCAGCGCCAACCGCCGGGCCGCGAGCAGCAGATCGGATTCCGCCTGGTCCTCGGCCGGCACCACCTCGGTCGCCCCCGCCGCCCGGCACAGCTCCACGACCCGGGCCGACTCGGCCGCCCGGTCCGGCCCGTCGAAGGCCACCAGCAGCAGCGCCCGGGTCGACTCCGGCAGACCCATCTGCCCCAGCTCGTTGACGGCCCGGACCGAGACCGCGTCCATCAGCTCCATCAGCGAGGGGGTCAGCCCGTGCTCCATCACCGCGCAGACCGCCGCACCGGCGGTGGCCGCACTCGGGAACTCGGCCGCCAGCGCCAGTTGGGGGGCCGGCGCCGGCCGCAGCGACAGCACCGCCCGGACCACCACCCCGAGCGTCCCCTCCGAGCCGACCAGCAGCCTGGTCAGGTCGTACCCGGCGACGCCCTTGGCCGTCCGGCGTCCGGTGGACAGCAGCCGCCCGTCCGCCAGCACCACGTCCAGCCCGAGCACGTACTCGCTGGTGACGCCGTACTTCACGCAGCAGAGCCCGCCCGCGCCGGTGCCGATGTTGCCGCCGATCGTGCAGGACTCCCAGCTGGACGGGTCCGGCGGATAGTGGAGCCCGAACTCCTCCACAGCGCGCGACAGTTCGGCGTTCACCACACCGGGCTCGACCACCGCGACACGATTCACCGGATCGATCTCCAGGATCCGGTTGAGCTTCACCAGCGACAGCACGATGCAGTCGTCGACCGCGTTCGCCGCCCCCGACAACCCGGTCCGGGCCCCCTGCGGCACCACCGGCACCCGCAGCGCGGTGGCGGTGCGCAGCACGTGCTGCACCTGCTCGACGGTCTCCGGGAACACCACCGCGGCGGGCACCCCGGCGGCGCAGAAGCCCGCCATGTCATGGCTGTAGGCGGCGGTCACGTCCGGGTCCACCACCACCGCCCCCGCCGGGAGGCCCTGCGCCAGCCGGTCCGTCAGATCACTCATCGCCGCCTCCACGCGCCGCCGCACCCCCGCCACCTCCGCACTCTGCCCGCAGGGCAGGGGGTGGGCAAGTGGGCCTCGGTGCCGGGCCGGCCGTTCCCCCCGGCCCGGCTACCGGCGGCTACCGGCGGCTCACCGGCTCCTGGAGCTCCACGACCCAGCCGGCGACGTCCTCCGGGCACTCCAGGTAGCGCTCCCGGGCGTACCCGGCCGAGCGGTAGCCGTTCTCGTCGATGAAGCGGGCCAGCGCCTGGATGCTGCCCATCGACCCGTCCATCGAGCCGCGGTGGACGATGGTCGCCGCCTCCTCGATCGGGGCCAGGTCGACCACCTCGAAGTCCTCCCGGCCGCCCCGCACCGAGGGCGCGACCTGGACGGCCGCCAGCACCACCACCGACCCGTCCCGCTCCGGCGCGTCCTCGTACCGGGCGACGGCCGGACCGACCTCCTCGATCCCGGCCCCGGCCACCCGCCGGCACAGCTCCTCGAACAGCGGGCCGATCACCGGGGTGATGTCCTCGGGCTGGTAACTCGCCGCCACCCCGGACAGTTGGGCCACCCGGACGGACGGCAAGGGCTTCACCACGACATCGTGCTGGGACATGTTCCCCTCGCTCTCGATCGTTCGGAGCCTCGCCTCGACCCGGGCCAGCCGCTGCTCGTCCGCGGCGATCGCCGCGGCGAGTTGGGCCCGCCGCAGCCGCAGCATCCCGCGCAGCTCGGCCCCGGTCGGCTGCTCGTCCAGGACGGTCCGGACCTGCTGCAGCGTGAAGCCGAGCTCCTTGAGGGCGATCACCCGGTTCAGCCGGGCGAGTTGGCCCGCCTCGTAGGAGCGGTACCCGGTGACCGGGTCGACCCGGGCCGGGGTGAGCAGGCCGATCGCGTCGTAGTGGCGCAGCATCCGCACCGACACCCGGCCGTGGCTGGCGAAGTCTCCGATGTTCAACATGGTGCTCCCACTCCACGGCCTCCCACGGTGTCAGGGTCAACCCCCGCCCGGTGGACCGCCCCGGGAAACACCTCAGGGCGGGTGCCGAGTGGTCTCGGCACCCGCCCTGAGCAGGTGTGGTTCTCCTACCGGCGGAGAGCGTGGGATTCGAACCCACGGTGACGGGTCACGCCACGACAGTTTTCAAGACTGTTCCCTTAGGCCGCTCGGGCAGCTCTCCAGGCGGAGGTCAGCCTAACGGTTCCGGCGGGGTTCGGTGCACACGATTGCGCGCACCCGAGGGTCACTGGTCGCCGTCCCGCTGGCCGAGCGTGACCTTGGTGTTCATGGTCTGGCCGTTGCGGGTGTACTCGACGTCGACGGTCTCGCCCGGCTTGTGCGTCCAGATCCGGCTGACCAGGGCGGGGCCGTTCTCGATCGGGGCGCCGCCGAGCTTGGTGATGACGTCGCCCGGCTTGAGGCCGGCCTTGTCGGCCGCGCCGCCGGGGGTGACGGCCGGCTGGCCCTGGATGTCCTTGGTCTGGATCTGCGCGCCGTCGCCCTTGTAGTCGTCGTTGCGCAGCACGTCGAGCTTGGCGTAGACCGGCTTGCCGGTCTTGATCAGGGTGTCGGCGACCCACTTGGCCTGGTTGATCGGGATGGCGAAGCCCAGGCCGATGCTGCCGGCCCGGCCGTTGGAGGAGGCGTTGGACTGGATCGCCGAGTTGATGCCGATCACCGAGCCGCTGGAGTCCAGCAGCGGGCCGCCGGAGTTGCCGGGGTTGATCGAGGCGTCGGTCTGCAGGGCGTTCATGTACGAGGCCTGCGAGCCGGTCTCGTCGCCGGAGGCCACCGGGCGGTCCTTGGCGCTGACGATGCCGCTGGTGACGGTGGACTCCAGGCCGTACGGGGCGCCGATCGCCACGGTGGCGTCACCGACGTTGACCTTGTCGGAGTCGGCCAGCGGCAGCGGCGCGAGCTTGGCCTTCGGCGGGTTGTCGATCTTGACCACGGCGACGTCGTAGCCCTCGGCGTGGCCCAGCACCGAGGCGCTGTAGGACGTGCCGTCGGCGAACTTGACGGTCAGTTTGCCGCCGCTGCCGGTCAGGGTCGGCGCGACCACGTGGTTGTTGGTGAGGATGTGGCCCTCGGTGTCGAAGACGAAGCCGGTGCCGGTGCCCGACTCGCCGTTGCCCTGCGCCTTGATGGTGACGACGCTGGGCAGCGCCTTCTGCGCGATGCTGGCGATCGAGCCGGGGACGGGCTCGTTCTTCTGGGTGTTGCTGGCCTGGACGGTGGTGCTGCGGTGGTCGTCCGCCGAGGTGCTGCTGTTGGCGTGGTCGGTGGCGACCACGCCGATCGCACCGCCCGCGACGCCGGCGACCAGGGCGACGGCGGCGAGCAGCGCCACCAGGCCGCCGCGCTTCTTGCGCGGGCCGCCGGGGCCGTTCGGGCCGCCCGGGTACTCGCCCGGGTAGCCGAGCGGGCCGTTCGGACCGCCGGGGTAGCCCGCGCCGCCGGAGGTGGCGTCGTGGCCGCCCCAGCCGCCGAGCGGCTGGCCGGCGCCGAAGGGGTGCTGGGGAGGCGCGGCGGGCGCGCCCGGGGCGCCGTACGGTTCCTGGGCGTTGGCGGCCGGGGTGCCGTAGACGTCCTGGGCACCGGCCGCGGGCACGCCGTGGCTCGGGGTGGCGTACGGGTTGGTCCCGGGGACGCCCGGCGGCAGCGCGGGTGCGGCCGGGGCCTGGGCGACCGGGGCGGCGACGGGCGGCGCCGGCGGCAGGACCGGCGGCGGGGCGTCGATGTAGCCGGTGACCGGGTCGACGGCCGGCTCCTCGACGGCGGGCGCGGCGGGCGCCTCCGCCGGCGGGACCTTGGTGAAGGCGACGGTGGGCTGGTGCCCGCCCTCGGCCGGAGCGCCGGCGGGCGCGGCGGCCGGGGCCTCCGGTGCGGCCGGAGCCGCGGCGGGCCCGGGCACCCGGCTGAACGCCATGGTGGGCTGGTGACCGCCCTGGGCGCTGCCCTCGGCGGCGGCCGCGTCCGCGGTCGGCCCGGGCACCGACTCGGCCACCGGCTCGGCGGCCGGCTCCGGGACCCGGCTGAACGCCATGGTCGGCGTGTGACCGCCCTGGGCGGTGCCCTCGGACGCGGCAGCGGCCGCTTCCTGCGCCCCCGCGGGCTGCTCCCCCTGCGGCCCGGCGGGCCCAACCTCGCGCTCGGTGCTCACGGACGACCTCCATAGCTGACAGAACCAAGGACCATAGTTTTTCGCACCGACGATTCGATTGCCGTAAGGACCCCTCTGAAGAACTCATAAGAATCCTTAGCCCGCGCCGACAGCCGGGGCTCCCCACCCCCGCCCGGCGTCCCGCGATGCGGACCCCGCACCCCGTGGCCTTTGGCGTTCGTACCCGTGCCGGTTAGCCTGTCGCTCCAAACTGACACGCGGGAGCTTGGACCGACCAGGCTGAGAGTGCGCATGTCGACCGTACGCCAGGCGATCAGCCGGCGGACCGTCGAGGGGGCGCTGACCGCCGGAACCTGTCCGGGTAATGCCGGCGTAGGGAGTATCGGCCATGCCGCCTGCTTCGCCATCCTCTTCTTCCGACGCGCCCGCGTCCAAGGATTTCCCCACCGACCCCACCGACCCCGCCTCCCCCACCGCCACCGCGGTGTCCGACCAGCGGGTCGAGGCCCCCCTGGTGCTGGACACCGAGCCGCCGCGCACGCTGCGCTTCCGGGACCACTTCGCGCTCTGGATGAACCTCGGCGTCAGCCTGATCGGCTTCTCCACCGCGGCCACCGTGCTCGGCGCGAAGGGCAGCGAGCTGTCGCTGGCCGCCGCGGTGACCGCGATCGTGACCGGCACGGCGGTCGGCACCGCGATGCTCGGCGTGGCCGCGCTGATCGGCGCCCGGACCGGCGCCCCGGCGATGGCCAACCTGCGCGGCCTGTTCGGCACCCGGCTGTCCTACCTGCCGACGGTGCTGAACATCGTCCAGTGCATCGGCTGGGGCGTGTTCGAACTGCTGACCATCGCGGCGGGCGCGCAGACCGTCGCCCACACCACCGGGTACCGCTGGCTGTTCGTGCTGCTCGCGGGCGCGCTCACCACCGCGCTGACGATCTGGCCGCTGGGCTCGATCGCGGTGCTGCGCCGGTTCGTGGCCGGTGCGGTCGCGGTCGCGATGGTGTACTTCACCGTCCAGCTGGGCCGGCAGGGCGTGCCGGACCCGGGCGCGGGCAACTGGCACGGCTTCCTGGGCGCCACCGACGCGATGATCGCGGTGTCGATCTCCTTCGTCCCGATGGCGGCCGACTACACCCGGCACTCGCGCACCCCGCGCTCGGCGTTCTGGGGCAGCTTCTCCGGCTACACCGTCGCCCAGGTCTGGTGCTACGTGCTGGGCCTGATGGCGCTCCTGCAGTCCGACGGCGACCCGAGCCGGATCTTCGACTCCTTCCTCGGCGTCTGGGCCGGCTGGCTGTTCCTGCTGGTGCTGGTGCTGCGCGAGACCGACCAGTCCTTCGCCAACGTCTACTCGACCGCGATGTCGCTGCAGAACCTGCTGCCGCGGGTGGACCGCCGGGTGCTGAGCGGCGCGATCGGCGTGCTGACCACCGTGCTGGCGCTGCGGATCGACCGCTTCACCGACACCTACAGCAACTTCCTCGGGCTGATCGGCTCGGTGTTCGTGCCGCTGTTGGCGGTGCTGGCGGTGGACTACTTCTTCGGCGCCGGCCGGCACGGCTGGAACCTCTCCGAGCGGGCGCCGTCCCGCTGGACGATGCTGCTGCCGTGGCTGCTGGGCTTCGCGGTCTACCAGTTCATCGCGCCGACCGCGGTGGCCGACTGGTGGGTGGACTTCTGGACCTCCGCCCAGCAGGCGCTGCACTTCACCCCGCAGGAGTGGACCTCGGCCTCGCTGTTCGCCTTCCTGGTGCCGGCCGCGGCCACCGCGATGCTCGCCCCGCTGACCCGGCGCGCCGTCCGGGGCTGAGGCCCGGCAGGACCCGGAGGCGGAGCCGGCCCCGCAGGTTGGGGCCGTCTTCGCCTCCGCTTCACCTGCGCCCCCTATCGTTGGGGCCGTGACCAGCCCAGACCTGCCCCCGGCGGCGGCGCGCACCGCGCCCTCCGTCCAGGTGATCGCCCACCGCGGTTCCTCCCACGCGCTGCCCGAGCACACCCTCGCGGCCTACCGGCGCGCGCTCGACGAGGGCGCGGACGGCGTCGAGTGCGACGTCCGGGTGACGGCCGACGGCCACCTGGTCTGCGTGCACGACCGCCGGATCGGCCGGGTCTCGAACGGCCGCGGCACCGTCTCCGCGATGACGCTCGCCGAGCTGGAGGCGTACGACTTCGGCGCCTGGAAGACCGGCCGGCCCAGCACCGACCCGGACCTGCGCGGGGTGCTGCGGCTGGACCGGCTGCTCGAACTGGTGGTGGACTGCGGCCGCCCGGTGGACCTCGCGATCGAGACCAAGCACCCGGTGCGCTTCCGCGGCCGGGTGGAGGCCGAGCTGCTGCGGACGCTGGAGCGGTACAAGATCGGCACCGCCCCGGACGGCGAGCGCCCGTCCGCCCGGATCATGAGCTTCTCCTCGATCGCGCTGAACCGGGTGGCGGCCGCCGCGCCGGACTACCGGCGGGTGTTCCTGATCGAGCGGATGCTGCCGCTGATCGGCCGGCTCCGCCCCGGGCAGCCGCTGCCGGGCGGGGCGCGGATCGCCGGCCCGGGCATCGAGCTGATCAAGGCCAAGCCGCAGCTGGTGCCCCGGCTGCGCGAGCTGGGCCACGAGGTGCACGTGTGGACGGTGGACGAGCCGGCCGACGTCGACCTCTGCCTGGAGCTCGGGGTGTCCGCGATCATCACCAACAAGCCGGCCGAGGTGCTCGCCCAGCTCGGCCGCTGACCCGGAACGGCTCCACCGCGACGCGGTGGAGCCTGATCGCCCTGGTCGGCAATCAAACCTTCCGCGCACGGTATTGCCGGAATTCTTGCGTTCGGGCGACGGAGGGTGAGCACGGAATGACCTCTTGTCGACCCTGAGTCGCGCCGCTCGAAATGGGCTCGCGGGATCCTCCGATGGTCGTTTCCCGCGCATTAACAAGGGGCATCCATCCCTCGGCATACGCTGAAGGAGGTCCGGGGGTGGCGTTGATGGTGGCGCGTGAAGTGCCGACTTCATCGACCATGGCAGTGCCGCACGGCCCAGCGAGTGTCGGGGTCGCACGGCGCCGACTGCGTCGAGATCTGGGTGACCGGCAGATACCGGAACCGGTCATCGATGATGCTGTTCTGATCCTTTCCGAACTGTTGAGCAACGCCTGTCGATACGCCCGTCCGCTCGGCCCGCTGCCCGCGCTGGGCCGCTCGGCCCGGGCCGAGGTGGTGGACCAGCTGCTGGTCGGCGTCCCCTCCGGGACGCACCCGGCGCCGGGCGGCCGGGAGCACGAGGACGAGGCGACCGAGCCGGACGGCGGCGTGCTGGTCCGCTGGCAGATGCACGCCGACGGCGTGCTCACCCTGGAGGTCACCGACGGCGGCGCGGCCACCCGGCCGCTGCCCGCCAGCCCCTCGCTGACCTCCGGCGGCGGCCGCGGCCTGAGCATCGTCGACCAGCTGGCCAGCGACTGGGGCGTGCGCGACGCCCCCGGCGAGGTCACGGTCTGGGCGGCGCTGCCCGCCCGTGCCCGGCACGCCCGCCGCACCGGGGGCGGCACCGCCCGCAGCGCGTAGGGCGCGTCCCGCTCCGACCGGCTCGCCTCCGGGCGAGCCGGTCGCGGAGAAAGTGTCAGTAGGCTTCCCGGTGAACAGGACCACCGTCCCCGGGAGAGCCGCAGCATGGGCAAGAAGGCCGCCAAGAAGGCGCCGCAGCGCCAGTCCACCACCGCCGTCACGGGCGAGATCCCCGTGGTCGGGGCCCGCGAGGACTGCCCCTGCGGCTCGGGCCGCCGCTACAAGGCCTGCCACGGCCGGGAGGCCTCGCACGCGGTGCAGGAGCTGGTGCACCGCCCGTTCGAGGGCCTGCCGGGCGAGGCCGACTGGGTCGCGCTGCGCGAGCTGGTGCCGGCCGCCACGGTGCCGCTGACGCTGGCCGCCGGGGTGACCGCGACCACCGGCGACGTCCCGTCGGTGACCCTGGCCACCGTGCTGCCGCTGGCCTGGCCGGCCCTGCGCCGCCCGGACGGCTCGATCCTGCTCGGCCTGCAGACCCAGTCCTCCTCCGGCGACCTCAGCCGCGACCTCGCGGACGCCCTGGAGCTGGCCCTGGCCACCGAGCCGGGCAGCCCGGTCCCGGCCCGCCGGACCGTCCCGGGCGGCCGCCGCCTCCAGGACCTGCTGGACGCCTCCGCCGCGTTCACGCCCACCGTGCACACCGGCTTCGAGTTCTGGCTGGAGGACGCCGAGACCGCCACCGGCGAGGTCGCCGCCTCGCTGGAGCGCGCCAACGCCTCGGCCATCCCGACCGAGAAGCTGGGCAGCGTCGACGCCGCCTACTGGTGCGGCACCCCGGACAAGAACCACCTGCGCTGGGTGATGACCGTCCCCGAGGAGCAGCTGCTGGACGCGCTGGCCCGGCTGAACACCGCCGGCGAGGCCTCGCTCGGCCCGGACACCCGCCTGGTCGGCTCCTTCCGCGCGCACGGCCTCACCGTCCCGGTGTGGGACCTCCCGCTCGGCATGACCGCGGCCGACTGCGAGAAGCCCGCCGCCGAGTTCGGCGAGCGGCTCGCCGCCGTCCTCTCCGACGGCTCCCCGCTGACCGCCGAGGAGCGGCGCACCCGCGCGAACCTGGTGAACCGTCAGGTCACCTTGAACTAAAGCGCAGGGGATCCGGGTGATACGCGTCACATTGTCGCCGTGAAGCCGCAATTTCCGGGCCTGTAGGGCGTCTTGGAAATTGGCGCGGGCGCGGATCCTTGTTACTGTCTAAAGAGTCCGGCCGCTGGTGCATCCCCCGTCGCCAGCGGCCGGATCTTTTCTTTTCCGGAACGCCCCGCACCACCGGGCCCGGAGTCCGGCCCCGGCCCGGCGGTCCGTCAGTACGCCGAGCGGCCGCTGTCCAGCCGGACCGTCGCCTCCACCAACTCGCCGAGCAGCGGCCCGACCTGCGGCAGCCGGACCCCACCCTCCTCGGCCGGCCGCGGCGCCAGCACCCAGCGCACCCGCCCGGCCCCGCCACCGGGCGGCAGCGGCAGGAAGCCGCCCGGCCCGTGGTAACGCAACGAGCCCGGCACCCAAGGGAGTTGGACGAGCATCTCGCCCAGCGCGTCGAGCGAGTACGGGGCCACCAGCAACGCGTAGCGGCCCGGCATCGCGAGCACCGGTCCGAGCGGCAGCCGCAGCGCGCCCAGGTAGACCAGCGCCCGGGCACCGGCCGCCGCGGGCAGGCTGACCGCCGAGACCGCGGTGCCGGTGGCCGCCAGCACCGGAGCGTCCGGGGTCTGCCGCTCCCACCACCAGCGCACCATCCGGGGGTCCGTGGTCGCGGCCAGCAGCGAGGGGTCGTGCGGGTGGGCGCCGGGGGCCGGACAGTCCGGCTCCCCGCAGGAACAGCGCCCGCCGCGCAGCACGGTGCCCGGCACCACGGGCCAGCGGTGCTCCACGGCGGCCGTCAGGGCCGCGGCCAGCCGGGCGGACGACCCCTGCGGATCCTGTGGGTCCTGCGACCGGTGCGACTCGTGCGACCGGCTGTTCGGGCTCTTCGGGTTCTCACGCATGGCGCTCGTTCCTTTCCCTGACCGCTCGGTTCGCTCCGCCCCACCGGCATCCGTCGGGACTCGCCGCACGGGCCCGCGGCGGCACGGCCCCGGACGGCGCGGAGCGGGGCGGACGGCATGGCGGACGGCGCGGCTACGACGTGGAGCACGGTGTGGAGCACGACATGAGAAGGGCCGCGCACTGGAACAGCCCTTGGAACGAGAATCCCGTATGCGACCGGATGGACGCCGCCCGGGCACGCTTGGTTCCACCGTACGAGTGAGAGACTTCCGGCCAGCCCGGAGCGCGGGCGGCGCGGACATACGATCCGGACGGCCGCCCGGTCCGTTCCCTCCGTTCTGCCCGCTCCCGGCTCCCTCCATGCCTCCGGCCCCGACCGGCGCGCGCACGAACCGTGCACGCCCTCCGACCGGGTCGCGCCGATGTGGAACCGGCCACCGCGTCGTCCTGGATCTGGACATGCCCCGAATGGCCTGTGTAGAAGTGGTGGCATTGCTGTCGATCAATGACGAGTAGTAGCGAATCGAGGCGAAACGCGCCCTTTGGCCGTGCTCGCTCCACCGTGGCCGTATCTGGGGGTTCCGCATGGCACGTAGCACCGCGTCAGGAGTGGCGGCATGACCAAGTCCCACCCGTCGGCGTCCCAGCCGTCGACGCCGACCGCAGAACCGGCCGAGACCGGCTGCGCGGGCGGGCTCACCGTCCTCGACCCGCTGCCGGGCCTGCCCGGCCCCGCCGACGCGCCGGAGGACGGCGCCGCCGGCACCGCCGACGGCCCCGGGGCACCGCCCGGCACGGTGCAGGACCGTTTGGCCGGACGCCTGTCCGATATCACCAGCCTGCACGAGCACACCGAGCGGCTCGCCCGCGCCCGCGGCCTCACCGCCACCCTGGACGCCGTCCTCGCCTCCGGCGCCGCCCTGCTCGGCGCCGCCCGCGGCGTCCTGGTCACCCTGCTGCCCGGCGGCGGCCCCGGCCAGCCCGTCGGCCTCGGCCTCGACCGGGCCAGCCTCGGCGCCCTGGAGACCGTGCCCACCGAACAGAGCCTGCTGGCCCGGCTGCTGCGCGAGCAGGACCGGCCCGACCAGCTGCACTCCGTCGACCTCGCCGAGGACCCGGCCGTCGGCGGCCGGCTGCGCGAACTCGCCGTCCACCTCGGCCTCGGCGGCGCCTACGGCCTCCCGCTCGCCACCGACGAGGACGGCCCGCTCGCGGCCGCCGTCTGGTTCTACGACCGGCCCGCCGAGCCCACCGACTGCCAGCGCGAACTCGCCCGCCACTACTGCGGGATCGCCGCCCCGCTGCTCGCCAAGCAGCTGGAGGCCGACCGCACCCGGCGCACCACCGAGGCGCTGCGCCGCGGCCTGCTGCCCGACCACCTCCCCCAGACCCCCGGTCTGCGGCTGGCCGCCCGGCTCGTCCCGGCCGGCCTGGACCGCTCCAGCGGCAGCGACTGGTACGACGCCATCCCGCTGCCGGACGGCACGGTCGGCCTCACCGTCGGCTCGGTCTCCGGCGACGGGCCCGGCGCCGGGCCCGGATCCGCGCCCGGCGCGGCCGCCGCGATGGGCCGGATCCGGGCCGCGCTGCGGGCCTACGCGGTGCTGGAGGGCGAGGACCCGGTCTCCGTCCTGGGCGACCTGGAACTGCTGCTCAAGACCACCGAGCCGACCCGCACCGCCACCGCCGTCTACGCCTGGATCGAGCCGGAGGAGCGCCGGATCACCCTCGCCGGGGCCGGGCACTGCCCGCCGGTCCTGGTCGGCCGGTACGGCGCCGAGTTCGTCGAGACCTCGCTCTCCGCGCCGCTCGGCATGCTGGCCTGCTGGGAGGCCCCCGGGGTCGACCTCACCGCCGCGCGCGGCGACACCCTGCTGCTCTACACCGAGGGCCTGGCCCGCCGCTGCGGCCCCACCCTGCACGCCGGCCAGGCCAACCTGCGCCGGGCCGCCGCCGACGCCCCCCGCGACGTGCGGGTCGACCCGGCCCGGCTCTGCGCCCACCTGCTGGCCGTCTGCCCCGCCCCGGACACCGCCCCCGCCACCGACGACCTGCTGCTGCTGGCCGCCCGCTTCGAGTAGAGGTTCGAACCCGGAACGGATCGGCGGCCGGGCGTCCGTACCATGGACGCACGGCCGCCCGCGCGTGTCGCGACCCGACACCTCCCCCGAGGGCGGCGGTACCACCCCCAAGGAGGCGTTGCACGTGACCGAGGACCGGACCCCCGCGGTGGCCGAGAACCCCGAGGCCGAGGGCGGCGAGGAGTCGCCGCAGTTCAAGGGCCGCAAGAACGGCCTCTACGGCGAGATCTCGGACGAGCTGTCCGCCTCGATGAAGTCCGGCTGGGCCGACACCGAGCTGCACGGCCTCGCCCCGATCGCCCAGGCCCCGTACGCCGCCGCGCGCCGCGCCGCGCTGTCCGCCGCCCACCCCGGCGTCCGGCTGGTCGTCCCGGCCGGCAACCTCGCGGTGCGCTCCAACGACACCGACTACAACTTCCGCGCCGCCAGCGAGTACGTGCACCTCACCGGCGACCAGACCGAGGACGCCGTGCTGGTGGGCGAGCCCACCGGCGACAGCGGCCACGCGTTCACCCTGTACCTGCTGCCCCGCTCCGACCGCGAGAACGGCGAGTTCTGGCTCGACGGCTACGGCGAGCTGTGGGTCGGCCGCCGGCACAGCCTGAGCGAGCAGGAGCAGTTGCTCGGCCTGCCCGCCCGTGACGTCCGCAAGGCCGCCGAGGAACTGGTCGCGCTCGCCGCCGACACCACCGTGCCGACCCGGATCGTCCGCGGTTACGACGCCGGCCTGGAGGCCGCGCTCGCCGACGTGCTGGACGCCGACCGGGACGCCGACCTCAAGGAGTTCCTGAGCGGCCTGCGGCTGGTCAAGGACGAGTGGGAGGTCGGCGAGCTGCGCGCCGCCTGCGACGCCACCGTCAACGGCTTCACCGACGTGGTCCGCGAGCTCGGCCAGGCCGTCGCCACCTCGGAGCGCTGGATCGAGGGCACCTTCTGGCGCCGCGCCCGGGTCGAGGGCAACGACGTCGGCTACGGCACCATCGCCGCCGCCGGCCCGCACGCCACCACCCTGCACTGGGTCCGCAACGACGGCGACGTGCGTCCCGGCGAGCTGCTGCTGCTGGACGCCGGCGTGGAGACCCACACCCTCTACACCGCCGACGTCACCCGCACCCTGCCGATCAACGGCGCCTTCACCGCGCTGCAGCGGAAGATCTACGACGCGGTGTACGAGGCCCAGGAGGCCGGCATCGCCGCCGTCCGCCCGGGCGCCCGGTTCCGCGACTTCCACGAGGCCTCGCAGCGTGTCCTGGCCGAGCGGCTGCTCGCCTGGGGCCTGCTGGACGCCTCCGTGTACGACGTCGAGAAGGTCCTGGAGCTCGGCCTCCAGCGCCGCTGGACCCTGCACGGCACCGGCCACATGCTCGGCCTGGACGTCCACGACTGCGCCCACTCGCGCCGCGAGGAGCACGTCGACGCCCTGCTGGTGCCCGGCATGGTGCTCACCGTCGAGCCCGGCCTGTACTTCCAGCAGGACGACCTGACCGTGCCGGAGGAGTACCGCGGCATCGGCGTCCGGATCGAGGACGACATCCTGGTCACCGCCGACGGCAACGAGAACCTCTCGGCCGGCCTGCCGCGCCGCTCCGACGAGGTCGAGGCCTGGATGGCCTCGCTCGCCTGACCCGGTGAACGGTGAAGGGCCCGGCTCCCGTACGGGGGCCGGGCCCTTCCGCGCTACCAGACGACGAGCTTGAGCGAGAGGTCCTGCCGCCCGAGCAGGGTCAGGTCGCCACCGTGGTACGGCAGCACCGCCTGGGCCCGCAACGGCATGTCCCCGGCGCCGCTGCCGGGCCCCGTCGTCAGCCGGTAGGTCAGCGTCCGGCTCTGCCCCGGGGCCAGCGCGAAGAGCTCCTCGTCCCGGGCCGTCGCGTAGGCCATGCCGGCGTCCGGCGACATCGGCTCCGCCGTCCAGCCGCTGTCGGTCTGCCGCTCCAGCTTGCCGTCGTTGACCGGCTGGGCACCGAGCCGGGTCGGCGTGCCCGCGTAGCGGTCCGTGTAGACCAGGGGTTCCACCTGGCCGTACGCGGTCCGGCTGGTGTTCCGGAAGGTCACCGAGAAGGTGACGACCGCGTTCCCCACCCGCAGCTGCTGGCCGGACGCGAGGCCGTCGATGCTGACCGCGATGTCGTTCTGGGTCGGGGTGGGGGTGGTCGACGGCGACGGGGCCGACCGGCCGCTCAGGTCCAGGCTGTCGACGATCGACGCGAGGCCGGAGCGGTAGTCGTCCTTGAGGCCGACCGCCGAGACGAACACCTGGTCCTTGGGCAGCGCCCAGACCTGTGCGGTGAAGGGCGACTGACCGCAGGTCACCTGCCACTGCGACTTGACCGCGGGACGGCCGGCGACCGTGGGCGCGCTCTTCACCGGGCCGGTGGCCCGGACGGACTCCCCCGCGGCGGGCGGGTGCGGGCTGCCCCAGACCGGGCAGTCGGGCTGGTGGGCCCAGCCGCCCTGCGCGTCGAGGTCCTCGACCGACGGCCAGCCCGCCGAATCCCCGTCGAAGACCGCCAGGTCCACCCCGTACGGCCGGCAGTCCCGGGCGGTGGCGTCCTGCGGGGCTCCCGGGCTCAGGACGCACAGGTGGACGTCGGCCGGGTCCGCCGGCGCGACCCGCCACCCCGCCGGCACCTTCAGCCGGACGCCGCGGAAGGTGTACGGCGTGCCCGGCCCGGTCGGCGCGCCGGTGGTCGGCGAGCTCGTCGTCGGGGTGGCGTCGGAGAGCGGCTGACCGGTCTGCGTCCCGTCGGTCGCGTCGGCGCTCGGCGCGACCGACGGGGAGGGGTCGGCCGTCGGGCTCGGGGCGGCCGTGAGGCTGGCCGCCGGGGGCGGGGGGACGTCCTGCCGGGCGACCGGGTCGCCGTGCAGGGCGAGCAGGCCGATCGCCGCGGAGGCGGCCAGGGCGAAGATCGGCACGGCGGTCAGGTACACCGGGCGCAGTCGGCGCACCCGGCCCTTCGGGGGCTCGGCCGGGCGCAGGTCGTGGGCGGTGATCCGGGACGTCCGGGCGGTCATCGCCTCGCGCAGCAGCCGTTCGGTGGCGGTCTCGGCCGGCCCGCCGCCGGCGCCGCCCGAGCGGGGGAACTCGTCGGTCATCGAACCTTCTCCAGATGCTTCTCCAGGGCGTCCAGGGCCCGGCTGGCGGTGGACTTCACGGCACCCCGGGAGAGCCCCAGGGTCTCGGCTATCTGCGCCTCCGACATGTCGGACCAGTAGCGCAGCACCAGCACCTCGCGCTGGCGGGGGGTCAACTCCTGCAGGGCGACGAGGACCCGCCGGTGCTCGTCGTTGAGCACCGCGTGGTCCTCGGCGGAGGGCGCGTCCGCCTCGTGCGGGGGCACGTACTCCCGGGCGGTCCTGCGGCGGCGCAGCATCGAGCGGGCGCCGTTGACCACCGAGGTCCGCAGGTACCCGAGCGCGTTGTCCAGGTCGTCCAGCTGTTCGCCGTGGCGCTGGTAGAGCTGGGTGAAGGCCTCCTGCACGACGTCCTCGGCCAGGTCCTGGTGGTCGACCAGCAGGACGGCCATCCGGACCAGGCCCAGCCGGTGGGCGTGGTAGAGGTCGGTCAGGGTGGGCCGGTCCTCGGCGGGCTTGCGGCCGCCGCGCAGCAGCCGGAAACCGGAGCGGCGCTGCTCCACCGGCTGGTCGACGGTGGGCGTGGAGAGCGGCTCGTCGACCTCCTGCGCTCCGAACAGCGCGACGACCACGCCGCGGATCCCACGGGCTCCGCGGACGGAGAGCCCGCGCCCGCGCCGTGGCGCGGCGAACGGCCCGATGGCCATGGACATGTGCGGTTCTGCTTTCCCCCGGGACGGTGACGGCGTGTCCGCCGTGACCGTCGGTCACCTGATCAAGATCGTGATCGGGGGAGATCCTCGCAGCCGCGTGCGGCCCGGTTCCCTCCGCCCCCGTGGTGATGGACGTGTGGCGCGGGCGGAGGTTGCAGGGGGATTCGAAGAAACTTCCGGGGTGGCCGCGAGGGCTACACTCACCGGGATTCCGCCACCCGTGAGCAGGGGGTTCGCATGGCCGAGCAGACCGCCGGGCCGGGCGTCGACCGCGGCACCGGGCCGACCGCCGGACGCCTCGCCGGACCGGCCGCCGCAGACGCCGCCGGGCACCTCCCCGGGCCGACGACCGGAGACGCCGCCGAGGGCCGGGTCGTCCGGTCCCACCCGGTCGCCGTCACCATCGGCCGCCGCCCGGAGCCCGTGCACGACGTCGCGGTGTACGCCTTCGAGGGCATGGCCCCGTTCGAACTCGGCGTCGTGGTCGAGGTGTTCGGGCTGGCACGGCCCGAGCTGGGCGGGCTGCTGGCGGCGCCCTGGTACGGGCTGCGGGTGTGCGCCGACCGGCCGGGGACGCCGCTGGACGCGGTGGGCGGCTTCGCGCTGACCGCCCGGCACGGCCTGGACGACCTCGCGGCGGCCGACACCGTCATCGTCCCCGGGGTGCGCAACCCCTTCGGCGGCGGTCCGGGCGGCGGGCCGGGCGGCACCGGCCGCCGGGCCGGGGGTGTCTCCCCCGAGCTGGTCGAGGCGCTGCGGACGGCGCACGAGCGCGGCGCCCGGATCGTGTCGATCTGCTCGGGCGCCTTCGCGCTGGCCGCCGCCGGGCTGCTGGACGGCAAGGAGGCGACCACCCACTGGCGGTACGCCGAGCTGCTCCAGCAGCTCCATCCGCGGGTGCGGGTCAATCCGGACGTGCTGTACGTCGACAACGGCGACGTGCTGACCAGCGCGGGCAGCGCGGCCGGGATCGACCTGTGCCTGCACCTGATCCGCCGGGACCACGGCGCCAGGGTCGCCAACAGCGTGGCCCGGCGCTTCGTCGTGGCACCGCACCGGGACGGCGGGCAGGCGCAGTTCATCGAGGCGGCGGTCCGCCCGGTCGAGGAGGACGAGGACGGCGTCGCCCGCAGCATGCAGTGGGCGCTGGACCACCTGGCCGACCCGCTGACCGTCTCGGTGCTGGCCCGCACGGCCCGGATGTCGGACCGCTCGTACCTGCGGCACTTCACCGCCCGCAACGGCACCAGCCCGATGCGCTGGGTCGTCACCCAGCGCATCGCGGCCAGTCTGGCGCTGCTGGAGTCGCCGGAGGGGTCGGTGGAGGAGATCGCCGCGGCGGTCGGCTTCGAGAGCGCGGCGACCTTCCGGCACCACTTCGGCCGGGTGATGCGGACCTCACCGACCGCCTACCGGCGCTCCTTCGGGCGCGGGGTGGCGTAGCCGCGGCCCTCCCGGGGGCCGCTCGCCCCCCCGGGGCCCGCCGGCCTCCGGGGCCCGCTCGCCTCCCGGGCCCGCTCGCCTCCCGGGCCCGCTCGCCTCCCGGGGGTCTGCGCCGCTCCAGGACGCCCGCGCCGCTACGCGTGCTCCCGCCGGTCGGCATTGGCGACGATGGCGTCGTGCAGCCACTGCGCCAGGCCCGGGGCGAGCTCCTCGTAGGTGCTGGTCCAGCGCGGGTCCGCCACGTACAGGTCGGCCAGACCGCGGTGGATGGTGAACGTGCAGTCGTAGAAGTTCCGGCAGATGTGCTGCCGGTGCTCCTCGGCGAGGTCCGTGGCCGTGGTGCCGTCGGCGGGCTCGCCGGCGGTGAGGGCCTCGACCAGGCGGGTGTTGAGCGCGGTCATCTCGCCCTGGATCCGCTGCCAGTCCTCCTTGCCGTAGCCGCCGGTGCGGCGCTGGGACTCGGCCCAGGCCTCGGTCCGGCCCCAGCGCTGTTCGGCCTCCTGCTCCCACTCCTCCTGGTAGCCCTCGCCGAAGATCTCGAACTTCTCCTCCGGGGTCAGCTGAATGCCCATCCTGCGTGCCTCCATGGCGTGTTCGACTGCGGTGGCGAGGTCCTGGAGGTGGCTGATCCGGTCGGTCAGAAGCCGGTGCTGCCGCCGGAGGTGCTCGCTCGGGCTGACCGAGTCGTCGTCCAGGATCGCCGCGATCTCCTCCAGGGGGAATCCGAGCTCGCGGTAGAAGAGGATCTGCTGCAGCCGGTCGAGGTCGGCGTCCACGTACCGGCGGTAGCCGGCCCGGGTGCGGCCCTCGGGGGACAGCAGCCCGATCTCGTCGTAGTGGTGCAGGGTGCGGACGGTCACCTTGGCGATCTTCGCCACGGCGCCGACCGGGTAGCCCTCGTCCCCGTTCATCCGGAACTCCTCCCTGGTGGTGACCACCACCCTCCGCTCTCACGTCGCGTGAGGGTCAAGCCGGTGTCGCGGGAGACGGGGATCGGGCGCTGGCCAGGCACCGGTCAGCCGCTGATCAGGCACCGGTCAGGCGCTGATCAGGCGTTGATCAGCTCGCGCTCGCGCCGCCGGGCCGAGCGGCGGCGCCCCTCCCCGCCACCCTGGGCGGGTGTCCGGGGCCGACGGGTCTGCTGGGTGGGCCAGAGCAGCACGTACCCGGCGGAGACCACCACGAAGGCGAGCCGGACGAAGCCGCGGGCCGAGTCGGACGGCAGGAACAGCGTGCCGCCGTACAGGGCGACCAGCGCGATCCAGCTCCACCACGGCACCAGCCGCTTCTGCCCGACCGCGTCCCAGAGCAGGGTGCCGAGCAGGATCGAGGCCGTGTAGTAGGTGTAGACGCTCGGATCGAGCAGGATCCGGGCGTCCGCCCCGAGCAGTACCACGGCGGGCCAGCGGCCGCGCCAGACCGCGATGCAGCCGAGGCCGATGCCGAGCGCGAACTGGGTCGGGCGGTCCCACCAGGGGGTGGCCGGGTCGGTCACCCCGAACCAGCGCAGCGCGGAGGCGGGCTGGTTCGGAATGGTGAACTTGGCCGCCGCCATGGTGTCCAGGTTGCCCAGGTAGAACGGCAGCCAGGCGATCGCGACCAGGAAGCAGAACCAGAGCACGGTGCGCAGCCAGGCCGGCCGGGGCAGTGCCAGGATCAGCGGGGCGAAGGCGAGCGCCCAGGGCTTGGAGTCCACCGCCAGGGCCAGGAAGATCGCGACCTGGACGGGCTTGCCGCGGGCCAGCGCGTGCGCGGCGAGGGTGGTGAAGAACAGCGCGAGGACGTCGTCCAGGTGCGCGAAGCGGACCGACACCTCGACCCACATCGGGATGAACGCGAGGCCGGCGATCAGCAGCCGCTGCTGGAGGCGACGGTGGTTCGTCCCGGTGCCGAGGTAGTACAGCGCCGCGGTGCGGCCGACCACCACCAGCATCACCAGACCGAGCCCGGCGCTCACCGCCTCGGCGACCAGCTGGCCGATGTGCGGCGGGAACGGCGCCGTGAGCCGGGCCGCGGCCAGGCTGACCGGGCCGATCTGCAGCTCGGGGTGGTGGGCGTAGAGCGAGAGGCCGCCGTCGGGCTGGCCGCTGAAGAGCAGCTGCTCGCCCTGGCGCAGGTAGTGCCAGGAGAAGCCGCCGCTGGGCTCCACCAGGAAGAACCAGAGCACCGTCCAGGCCGTCAGCAGCACGTGGTGCCTGCGGAGCGGCAGGCCCGCGATCCGACCGGCTGCGGATTCGTAGTCGGTGGTGGCTCGTGCCGAGCGTAGTCCCCGCACCTGTCCCTCTCCCCGCCGTTCCGCCCCCTCCGGCCGGACATCCTATGTGACGGGAGAGTACGGCCCGTGCCGCCCGGGGATCCGCCCCTGGGGGGCGGCCCGGACGGCCCGGGAGCACTCGGGATGCCCCGTGGACCGGCGCCGGCTCGGCGGCGCCGGTCCGTCCCCGGGTCAGCTCTGCCGCCCCGGGGGGGGTCAGCCTGCTGAGCCCGGACGTCAGCCCTGCTGGGCCCGGACGTCAGCCCTGCTGAGCCGACTTGCGGCGACGCAGCACCACGAGGGTGCCGATACCGGCGACCAGGACGGCGCCGCCGGCGGCCGCGAGCGCGGTGGTGTCGTCACCGCCACCGGTGGTGGCGAGGGTCTTCTCCGCGTTGTCGGCGGCGGTCTTGGCCTTGGTGACGACGGCCGGGGTGATCTTCGGCGGGGTGACCTTGGGCACGTCCACCGGGAAGTCGATCGGCTGCTGGACGTCGGTGCTGCTGCTCGACGGGGCCGGGCTGGTGGTCGTACCGGGGCCGGAGTCGCTCGGGGAGGCGGACGGCGAGGCGGAGCCGGTGGCCGGGGTGGTCGGGGTCCCGGTGGTCGGCGCGGTGCTGGTCGGCGTGGTGGTCGGGGTTCCCGACGCCGTCGCAGTGGCCGTCGCGGTGGCCGTGGCGGTGGCCGTGGCCGACGCGCTGGCGGTCGGGCTCGGCTTGCCGGTCTTGGTCGGGGTGGGGGTCGGGCTGGGCTTGCCGCCGCCACCGGCCTTGATGGTGAAGCCGGCGCCCTTGATCCCGTCGCAGCTGAAGTGGCCGTTGTCCGACTCGTCGTCGGCGTTGGCCGAGAAGACCACCGGCACGACGCCGGCCTTGCCCAGCGGGGTGTCCTTGGTGAAGGAGACGCGGACGTCGATGTCTATCCGCTTGCCCGGGGCGAGGTAGAGCAGCGCGTCGTCGGCGGCGTCGCCGTCACCGTTCACGCCGCCGAGCAGCATCAGCACGGCGCTGTCGTCACCGTCACCGCCGCCGGGCGCGATGGAGCCGGTCTTCCAGGTGCCGCCGCCGGGCAGGCGGGCCGGCAGCTGGTACTCGACCTTGAGGTCCTTCGCCTTGAGCGTGCCGGCCTTGTTCTTGAACTTCAGCAGCGGGAAGGCCACGAAGTCGTTCTTGGTCGAGTTCTGGATCCGGTAGGAGAAGACACGGGCGTCGCCACCGGCGACGAAGGTGTCCGGGACGCCGCGCACCGAGAGGTCCAGGCTCTGGTGCCGCGCCTGCTCGGCCTGGGCGGCGGAGGGGGCGGCGGCGGACGGCGCGCCGGTGGTGCCGACGGCCATGGCGCCCTGGGCACCGGCCAGCACGAGCGAGGACGCGAGCGCGGCGGCGCCGGCAAGGGCAAGACTGCGACGTATGGACAAGGAGACCTCACGGAAGTGTCCGGGCGAGGCCCGGGCGCGAGGGGGCGGCCGCAGACGCCGCATGCCCCCCGCGAAGCTGAAAGTCCGACGGAGAGTACCGAACGATCCAGCCACTCCGGAAGGCAGGTGCCCTGTTGTGGGCCGTTGTCCGGCCGGGGGCGTCCGAATCGCCCAACTCCGTCCTACCGTAGGGCTTTTGCGATGGCGCGGGGATGGCCACAAGGTGACGGGTACACGTCCGGAGGACGGTACCGCACGGGCGGGAATGGCGTGAATCCATCGGTCCGCCCGTGCGGCCGGTCTCCGGGGTCGCAGCGGGGTGCGTCGCGGGGGCGCCCGCGGGGCCCCGCGGGGTCGGTCGCGGGTCGGCGGTGGGGCCGGGTCCGCCGTTGGCCGGTGGGGTCAGCCGGCGAAGAAGGACTTGGCGGCGACCAGCGCCCGGTCGTCGTTCAGGACGTCCCCCGGGCGGGTGCCGTTGCCGATCAGCGCGCCGCCCCAGCGCATCCCCATGTAGTCGGCGGTCAGCTTGAGCGTGCCGATCAGCGGCCCGGCCAGTTCCTCCGCACCGGCCAGGACGGTGACGTCCCACAGCGTGCCCCCGCGCATCCCGGCGCGGAACTCCACCCCCGGCACCCGGAACCAGGCCGACCAGTAGTCGAGGTAGAGCTTGGCGCTGGTCGGCAGGGTGTACCAGTACAGCGGCGCGACGAAGACCACGTCGGTGGCCGCGAGGGTGGCCTCCAGCAGGGTCCGCTCGTGGCCGACCGGCTCCGGGTAGCTGCCGTCACCGGTGTGCCGGAGGTCCTGGAAGGGCGGCAGCGGGTGCTCGTCGAGCCGCAGCCAGTGCTGCTCGGCCCCCTCGGGCAGGCTCGACTCGGCTGCCAGCCGGGCGAGTTGTTCGGTGTTGCCCCCGACGCGCGAACTCGCGTCGAGGAACAGGAAACGGCGCGGCGCCGCGGCGCCGGACGACTGCTCGGTCATCGGATACTCCCCCTGGTCGGTACTGCTGGCAGGAGGTCGAGCGTCCGTCGTGGTCCGGGTATTCCGCAACCGCGATATTCCGCGCTAGCACTTATGACGCGTCCGCAGCTGTTTCGTGCCCGCACCCCGATCCCCGGGCCCCCGGCGCCCCGGGGCCTGGGGTCTCGGGTCTCGGAGCTCGGGGCTCGGGGTCTCGGGGCTCGGTCGAGCTCCGGTCGGGCTTCGGTCGGCTCTCAGTCGGTCAGGCCGGCCCGACGGCGGGCGACCTCGGCGACGACGGCCCAGTCCTTCTCGCCGTCACCGTGCGCCAGCGCGTCCAGGAAGGCATCCCGCAGGATGCCGCCGAAGGGCAGCGGGACGTTGCACGCGGCCCCGGCCTCCAGGGCCAGGCCGACGTCCTTGAGGCCGAGCGGCACCCGGAACCCGGCCGGCTCGTAGCGGCGTTCGGCGATCATCGAGCCGTACCCCGAGTAGACCGGCCCGGGGAAGAGCGTGCCGCTGAGCAGCTCGACCAGGTCGATCGGCCGCACGCCCTGGGCCTCGGCGAGGCTGCACGCCTCGGCCATCGACTCGATCGCGCAGGCCAGCAGGAAGTTGATGCTGATCTTGGCGGTGTTGGCCTGCCGGGGGTGGTCGCCGAAGTGCCAGCTGCGCTCGCCCATCGCGGCGAACAGCGGCCCGGCCCGGTCCAGCAGTTCGGGCGCACCCGCGACCAGGATGTTGAGCTTCCCCGCCGCCGCCACCGGGGGCCGGCCGAGGACGGGCGCGGCCACGTAGCCGACGCCGTGCTCGGCGTGCAGTGCCTCGGCGCGCTCGGCCAGCGCGAGCGAGACGGTCGCCATGTTGACGTGCAGGGTCGCCCGGGCGCCCGCGAGCAGCGCGGGGTCGAGCAACAGTCCCTCCACGGCCTGGTCGTTGGCGAGCATCGAGACCACCGTGTCGGCCTCGAACACCTCGGCGAGCGAGCCGGCCGCCTCGGCGCCCTGGGCCACCATGGCGGCCACCGGCCCGGGCGAGCGGTTCCAGACCCGTACGGCGTGACCGGCCCGCAGCAGGCTGCCCGCCATGCCCTGGCCCATCCCGCCCAACCCCACGAAACCGATCGTCGCCCCGCTCATCCGCGTACTCCCGTCGCCGCAGCCGTCCGTCCGGTGGTCCGTCCCGGCCGACTGTACGTCAGGGGCGGAGGCTCGGCCGGACGAGCCGGGGGCTGCCCGGCGTCAGGCGACGCGGACCGGGCGGCAGAGCCGTCCGGCGGCGGCCCCGCGCTCCAGCTCGGTGACCACCCGGTGGCGCAGCAGCTCGTACTGGGCCTGGAGCCGGCCGGGGCGGGCCGGGCGGGCGACCGGACGGCCGGGGCCGACCAGCTCGCCCGGGCCGAACTGCTCACGGGTGAGGTCGATCTCGAAGCCGGTGGCGAAGCGGTTCCACCAGTGGAGGTCCGTCCGGACCCCATCGACGTGCACCTCGCCCATCATCAGCTCGCCGCCGAGCAGGTCGTGCACCACCATGGCCGTCACGCCGCACTGGCCGCGGGCGGGGTTGTCGGGACGCCAGTGGGCCAAGTCCTCGGGCGCACAGGTGTCGACACCCCAGGAGGAGCGGATCGCACGTTCGATGTCGTTGAGGGTCCACGCCGTCATACCGGGAAGCCTGCCACGCGGCACTGACAACGACACCGGCTTTTCAAAGGGTCATCGCCTGTTCTGCGGCGACCCTCCCCTTGTTCACCCGAACGAGGACACCACGCGGCGCCGGGCGGGACCGCGGCGGGCGGCGGTTCGGGCCGCCCGCCCGGGAGTTCGCCGGTCGGCACGCGGCGCGGCGGGTGCAGGAGTGCGTCCGGCCGGTCGGTAAGGGAGTACGTCCGGTCGGTCGACCGTGGGGGCGGGCCGACCGACCGGAGCGGGTCACTTCGCCAGGGCGGCGACGCCGGCCTGCGCGAACTGCTCGTCCAGGTCGCCGCTGGGCGCACCCGCGACGCCGATCGCCGCGACCGGGGCCCCCTTGGACTGCACCGGGGCGCCGCCGGCCAGGAACAGCGTGCCCGGGATGTCCTTGAGGTTCGGGGCCTGGGCCAGGCGCTTGGCCAGCTCCGAGGTCGGGGCGTTCCAGGAGACCGCCGTGAAGGCCTTGCGCTCGGCCGACTCCGGGGCCTGCGGGCCGGCGCCGTCGCCCTTGAGCAGGACCCGGGTGACGCCGTCCCGGTCGACCACGGCGACCGAGACGTGCTGGCCGGCCTTGGTCGCCGCGTCCAGGGCGGCCTGGGCGGCGCGGGTGGCGGCGTCGATGGTCAGCCCGGTGTTCTGGGCGAGGTTCCGGTTCTGCGCGTCGACCTTGGCCGCGGCCTGCACGGCCGGGGTCTCGGTGGTCTCGGCGCTGGCCGAGACGGCCCCGACGCCGGCGGCGGCGAGCGCGGCGACGGCGACGGTGCCGGTCAGCACCCGGGCGCGCACGGAGGTCTTCTTCATGGTCCAGCTCCTCAGCTCAACGGGATCGAGGGGTCCGCGGTCCACGGGGTCCGCCACGAGGGTTCGGGGCCGGGCGGCGGGGGGACCGCCCGGCTGTGCTCCGATCCTCCGGCCGGCCCGGGGCGCGCGGCATCGACGGTCCGGCGCGGCCGTCCGGGCATGATGGGGGACGCCGCCGTCAACCGATCGGCTGATGCGGGACCGGCCCGGGCGGGCCACCATCGAGGGATCGGCGCAGGTCGGTATACAGCGTGCGCCGCGCGGGCCGCCCCCTCCCGGCCGCGCCCCGACCGGAACCCCACGACAACCCGTCGCGAGCACCCGTCGCGAGAACGCGCAGCGAGAACCCGTACCGCCAGGAGCCCCCCGTGCAGCAGACCCGCCCGTCCACCGGCCGTCCGCTCGGCGGGCGCGACGCCGGGGACCCGGACGCCGGCCGGCTGGCCCTGCTGCTGGACTCCGCCTTCCTGCTGCTGCTCGCCGCCGCGCTCAGCCGCTACCTCACCCACCACGCCGGGAGCCCGCGGATCCCCTGGGTGATCGGGCTGAGCGCCGCGCTGGCCGTCGCCCAGCCCGCTGCCTCCTGGCTCGACCACCGCCGTCCGGTGGCGCCGGACCGGCCCCGCCGGTGGCCGCTGGCCCCGGTGATCGCCCTCTGGGTGGTCCTGGTGCTGCTCGCGCCGAGCTTCGCCTGGTGCGCCGTCCCGTTGATCTACACCGCACTGCGCGCCCTGCCCGCGCGGGCGGCGATCCCGCTGGTCGCGGCCCTGACGCTGCTGGTGCTGATCGCCGAGTTCCGGCTGCCCGGCACCGCGGACGCCACGCTCGTCCTGCTGCCGCCCGCGGTGGCCGCGCTGGCCACCGGGGTCTTCCTGTTCATGGCCCGGCAGGCCGCCCGGCAGCGGGCGCTGATCGCCGATCTGGTCCGCACCCGGCGCGAACTCGCCGCCACCGAACGGCGGGAGGGCACGCTCGCCGAGCGCGAGCGGCTGGCGATGGAGATCCACGACACCCTGGCGCAGGGCCTGTCCAGCCAGCAGATGCTGCTGCAGGCCGCCGACCGCACCTGGGACGCGGCCCCGGAGACCGCCCGCATCCACGTCCGCACCGCCGCCGAGGTCGCCGCCCGCAACCTCGCCGAGGCCCGTCGCTTCGTCCACGACCTCGCCCCGGCCGAACTCGCCGACGGCGGCACCCTCGACCGGGCCCTGCGGGCGCTGGCCGGGCGGGAGTCCGCCGAGAGCGGGCTGCCGGTCCGCTTCCACCTGGACGGCACGCCCGTCCCGCTGCCGGCGGCGGCGCAGTCCGCGCTGCTGCGGATCGCCCAGGGCGCGCTGGCCAACATCCGGGAGCACGCCGGTGCCTCGACGGCAGCGATCACGCTGTCCTTCCTCGGCGACCAGGCCGTGCTGGACATCGCCGACGACGGCCAGGGCTTCGACCCCGCGGCGGGGCACCGACGCACCGGCGGCGGGACGCGGGGGTACGGCCTGCCGGCCATGCGCGCCCGGCTGCGGCAGCTGGGTGGCACGCTGACCGTGGAGAGCACCCCCGGCGAGGGCACCGTCGTCTCCGCCGCGATCCCCCTGGAGCACCGATGAACGCGATCCCTGTCCGGTTGCTGGTCTGCGACGACCACGCGGTGGTGCGGGCGGGCCTGTTGGCGCTGCTCGCCAGCGCGGGCGACATCGAGGTGGTCGGCGAGGCGAGCACCGGGGAGGAGGCCGTCGCACTGGCCGCCAAGCTGGCGCCGCAGGTCGTCCTGATGGACCTCCAACTCGGCGACGGCATCGACGGCGTGGAGGCCACCCGGCGGCTCACCGCCACCCCGGGCGGACCGCACGTCCTGGTGCTCACCACCTACGACACCGACGCCGACATCACCCGGGCGATCGCCGCCGGCGCCACCGGCTACCTCCTGAAAGCCGAGCGGCCGGAGGAGTTGTTCGCCGCCGTCCACGCCGCCGCCCGGGGCCGGACGGTGCTCTCACCGCCGGTCGCCTCCCGGGTGATGGCGCAGATGCGGACGCCCGCGCCCCAACTCACCGAGCGCGAGCAGGACATCCTCGAGCAGTTGGCGCAGGGGCTGGGCAACCGGGAGATCGCGCGGGCGCTGTTCATCAGCGAGGCGACGGTGAAGACGCACCTGGGGCGGATCTACGACAAGTTGGGCGTGGACACCCGGACGGGCGCGGTGGCGGTGGCCACGGAGCGCCGACTGCTCCGCTGAACGGCTCGGCCCGGTCCGCGGGGGTCGCGGGGCCGAGTGCCCCGACCGGACGTACATCACTGCGCTGGGCACTCGCGCAGTGTCACTCCGTGCTGCCATGATGCTTGGAATGTCGGATTCCGGGCGGCGCGCTCCGTGCGTCCGGGGCACGCGGGCGCTCCCCCGTCATCCCCTGACAGGCCCGCAACCGCCTGGTGGGAGGCCCCTCACGCCGATCCGACCGGACCATCACGATTGTGTGTTTTCCGTGGATCCCACTATTGACAAACCAACCACGCGGTTTGTTACCGTGAGACCACGACGTCCCCGGGGGTGGGGACTCGCCGGGGTCTGTGCGGACGCTCTCGCCGGAGAGTGACCAGGGGGGAACGGCGAGGCTGCCGGGGTGTCGGGGGGAGCGGCAGCGCCGAAGCCGCTCGAGGAGGCGGCGTGGAGCGGGTCCGGGGGGACTCGCTCCACGCCTCCTCGCCACCCGCCCCTACGTTCCGACCAGCGGTCACATCAGCGCGCTCCAGTACGCGCAGTGCACATGGGGCAGCGGCGCCGGGTCGGGCTCACCGGCCCCCGGCAGCGCGGGAACCCGCTCCGAGCAGGCCACCCCGAGCAGGCTCGCGGTCAGCCGTATCTCGCCGAACTCTCCGAAACACAGCGTCAGTTGAGAGCCGTACCGGGTGGTGGCGGCCACCCCGGGCCGATCCCGTCCGGCATTCAGCGAGGTGATCGTCCAGCCCTGCAGCCGCCACTGCCGCTCCACCACCTCGGCCAACTCCCGTCGCCGGCCCGGCGATACGACGGTGAGCAGATCCCGCCCCCGGGTGACGTACCAGAGCACCTCGGGCCCGCGCCGCCCCGGCGCCGACAGCCGCGCCCCCGCCCTCGGGACCGTCTCCTGCCAGGCCGGCGCCGGCCGCAGGGCGTCCACGGTGTCCCGGAGCAGCGCCTCGCAGTGCGCCGCAGCGTCGAGTTGATCGACCGTCACATCCGGAGCCAGCACCGGCCACCAGTCCGGCGGCCTCACCGACGCGCCGCGGCGGAACCCGCCCGGGCAACCGAGGTTCAGTTCGGCACCACCTGACTGCACTGGACCCTCCGTACTCCTCCCGGCGTTCAACCCGGGCCGGCGTTCCGTCACTCCTTGGACGGCGGTCGGCCATGGACAGTTCCGCACCCGGCCGAACCCGAATTGCACCATACGGCGCAGCCCGGGACCTTGTGGCCATGAGCGCCGCACCGGGGCTCATGCGACTCCCGTGGCGCCGGAACGACGGTGCCGGGCCCCGTGGTGGTGCCGCCCGTTCCGCGGCGGTGGCAGGCGGGCAAGCAAGGGACATTCGCCCCGTCGTTCGCCCGGCTCGTTCGCCAGGAGGAGACCGGATCCGTCGGGCAGCGGGGTCAGAACCAGCCGGTCTACGGGGCGAGAACCGCCGTTCAGCGCTGGGATCCCGTCGAACGGGACGGAATGATCAAAGGCAGGGACACACTGCGAAAGTGAGAGCCGGTGTTCACGCGTTTTCTGTTCACGGTGATCGGCAACCGACGCTTCCTGCACTGGTCGATCCGCTGCTGGGTCGCACTGGTCGACGGCCTGGCCAAACCGTGGGTCCGGGTGGTCGCGGGTGGCTGCGCGGCGCTGGCGGGCGCGCTCGCGGTGGTCCGGTTCCTCTGGTTCCGTCATACGGCCGACGAAACCCTGCAGATCCTGTCGGAATCCCGAGCCGTGGCCAGCGACCCCCATCGGGTGATGCAGATCGGGGAGTTGATGAATGCGCTGTGGCTCGCCTCGGGGGTGGCCCTCATCGGGCTGGGCCTCCTGGTGGCCGTCGCCGGATCGGCAAGCGTCGTTCTCGTCGTCGGCGGCATCCTGTGGTGGACGCCGCTGGCCATGGTCGGGCAGCAGATGCCCTCGGCCGCAGGCCTGCACACGATCGGCGCCGCGTTCATCGCGGCCTCGCTCGCGACCACCGTGCTGACACCCGTCCAGAGCGCCGCACGCGGCAGCGTTCGGCGGCGAACGAACGCCTCCGGACACGACGACGGCGACGTGAGGGTCCGGCGTTTCGACGCCGGCTGACCACCGCGTCCGCCCCGGTCAGTGGCCCCCCGATCCGACCGGCTCCCCGCGCCCGCGCCGGTCGGGCACCGGCACTGGCACAGTGGCGCCGGATCGCGCCGGGAAACACGAAAGCCGCAGGTCAGATGACCTGCGGCTTTCGGTATGGAGCGGGCGACGAGAATCGAACTCGCGCTCTAAGCTTGGGAATCTTTGGTCCTTCGAGCCGAGATTGGCCTCTGACCTGTGGCGCTAGCTGTTCAACTGGGCGCGCGAGGCGATCAGCTCCGACCGCCGCCGACCGCCGTTCAACGACCCTTATGGCGCGGTTCTGGCACAGCTCAGCCCAACTCCCCCCGCCAAGGCTGACCAGCGCCCCCATAAGCGACCCATCCAGCGCCCTCTCTCATGTGCGCGTCGGAGGGGGAAGCTCCCACTATTGGGGATCATCCCCCCGGGCCAGGGCTACTGAAGTACGGTCATACCTGTCCATCACACTCTTGGTCGCCTCCTGGGCCGATTCCATCCGCTCAGCGCTGGCCTGGTTACCCATGCGAGATCCATGCCTTACGAGCCGGATGCCGACTGGCACTACGACGTCCCCACCGGCGGCAGCAAGCGGCTCCCGCCTGACGCTGGGTATGCCGAAGCCCTCCGAAACCAGGGGTACGGATTCGAGGTCGCGGTTGCCGACCTCATAGACAATTCCGTGGATGCGAAGGCCAGTCATATCGTCGTCCACTTCCTCCGCGATGACGACCGGCTCCTCAACCTGCTCATCGTCGACAATGGTCAAGGCCTGAACGACCCCGGTCTTGACGCTGCCATGACCGTTGGCCGCCGTCGCGCATATGGCGGCACCGCCCTCGGCATGTACGGAACAGGCCTCAAGTCGGCGTCACTCTCGCACGCCGACGCGCTAACCCTTGTCAGCAAGACCAAGACCAGCCGCGCTGCGGGACGCCAGCTGACATCTTCATCCCTCGCCGACGACTACCGCTGTGACACCGTCACCCCGGACTACGCCCAGTCCCTCCTCGATCGTTACAACGGAATCATCGAATGGCAGGGCACGGTCGTGCGGTGGGACAGGGTCAGGACCTTCGAGACCGTGGAGGTCAGTCAGACTGACCGCTTCCTCTCCGAAGCGGTACAGAGGCTGGCAACCCACCTCGGTCTGTATCTTCACCGTTTTCTTGAGAGCGGCAGTGTCCGAATCGACATCGCCGTGGAGAACCTGCGCTCCCGGGAACTTCTCGACAGCGTTGAGGTCGAGCCGCTCAACCCCTTCAACTACAAGGTCCCGGGCAAGGCTGGCTATCCCCGTACCTTCACAGCACCGGTCGAAGGCGTTGGCGACGTGAAGCTGACAGCCCACATCTGGCCACCCAAGTCCCCGCGCGCGGAGTACAAGCTCATCGGGCCCTTGGCGGAGCGTCAGGGATTTTACTTCTACCGCAACGACCGCCTGGTCCAGGCCGGTGGTTGGAACGGCCAGCGGGGCGCGGCTGAGGGGCACCTCAACCTCGCCCGTATCGCAGTCGATCTCCCTTCACAGCCAAATCAGGTCTTCAGCCTCACTGTGAAGAAGGAAGGCATCAACGCGACGCAGGCCTTCGCCCGAGGAGTCGAGAAGGCTGTGGACGCGCAGGGCCACACTTTCCGCAGCTTCCTCGAAGACGCGGAAGCCGTCTACCGCGAGGGGGCCTCTCGCACCGAAATCAAGCGCAGGGCGGTTATTCCCCCCGGCAAGGGCCTCTCCCCGAAGGTCAAGCGCGTTATCCAGGAAGAACTGCCTGAAAAACCGAGCGAGGACCCGATCACCTTCGCCTGGGTCTCGCTCCCCGACGACCGCTTCTTCGAGCTGGACCGCGAGAACCGCGCGATCCTGCTCAACAAGAGCCACCGCAGCACCTTCACCATGGGCCAGCACAGCGGCTCCAACGACGCCCCGGTCATCAAGACCCTCCTCTACCTGATGGTCGAGGAATTGTTCGGCTTCACCCGCTGGGAGAAGAAACGAAGCGACCAGCTCGACTACTGGAACGTGATCCTGCTCGCCGCCGTAAGCGCCCAACGTGATCGCTCCATCCACTGAAGGACGGCCCACCGTGACCGACGCACTGCTCGAAATCCACACCGCTGTTTTGGGCGGAATGACCCGCGGCCCGAAACCATTCGCTTGCCGGGCCGAGACCGAGGCGGAGGACTTTCCCTCCGTTGACCTCACGGACACCACCTTCAGCCAACGCCTCGCCGACGAGGCGGATGCCCTCACCGCCCTTTGGGAGCGCAAGCTCATAGCCTGGGACTTCGAAGAGCGGGCCGTCTGGGCCGCTACGCCTCCTCGTACCGGCGAACGTCGCGCGGAGATATACAACCGCCTCGGCTTCGAAGACAACGTCCGCAAGGCCCTCACGAATGCCGCCGTGGTCTCCAAGAGTCCCGGACACACCACCATCACGGCAGACTTCACACCCTGGTACACCAGGGAACGCGCCGCAGCACGGGCATTCTACTGGCCAGCCTACGAGAACCGGCTACGCGCCAAGGGTTGGAGCAGCGAGGCAATCTCCGGCCTCGACGAGGCTAGCCGGGCGGTCGTCGAGCGCCTGACGGACCCCGAGCAGGTGGCGCGCCGGCAGGCGCGCGGCCTGGTCGTCGGCTACGTTCAGTCTGGCAAGACGGCTAACTTCACCGGTGTCACTGCCAAGGCCATCGACGCCGGCTACCGCTTGGTCATCATCCTCGGCGGCACCCTGAACCTCCTGCGCAAGCAGACCCAACGCCGCCTCGACATGGAGCTCATCGGCCAGGAGAACATCCTGCGCGGGGCTGACCCCGAGGACCTCGATTCGCTAGTCGGGATTGACTACATCGGCGACGACGAGGAGTGGCCTCAGTTCGTCTCGCACGGCGGGCGCCCCTCCGCCCTCCACGCCTTTGACATCGAACGCCTCACCACCCGTGACCGGGACTATCAGAGTCTCCTTCAGGGCATCCGTGGCATCGAGTTTGAGAAGCGCGAGCGCGGCCTGGCGCTCTACGATCCGCGCAACCTCCATCACGCGGACGCCCGCGTCATGGTCGTCAAGAAGAACAAGTCCGTCCTCGACAAACTGATCAAGGACCTCAAACAGATCCAGGGTCTCCTCGGCGAACTCCCGGCCCTGATCATCGATGACGAGTCTGATCAGGCATCGGTCAACACCACCAACCCGGCCAAGTGGGAATCAGACCGCCCCAAGCGCACGGCCATCAACTCCCGCATCGCCCAGTTGCTGTCGCTGCTCCCGCGCTCCCAGTACGTCGGATACACCGCGACTCCGTTTGCCAACGTCTTCATCGACCCGAGCGATAGTGAGGACATCTTCCCCAAGGACTTCCTGATCTCACTCCCACGGCCCGAGGGCTACATGGGCGTCCAAGACTTCCATGACCTGGACTCCCCCATTCCGCAGGACGAGCGTACGTACGCCAACTCGCGTGCCAAGGCCCACGTCCGTGGCATCTACTCGCCGGATGAGATCGATGACGAGTCGATGCAGGCTGCCATGGACACCTTCGTCCTCACTGGCGCGATGAAGCTCTACCGCGCGGCTCACGGAGTCCCCGACGGCCCATATCGGCACCACACCATGTTGGTCCACGAGTCCGTACGCAAGGACGACCACGCCGAGCTCGCTCGGCGTCTCAACACCATGTGGCTCCACGCCGGTTACACCACGAGCGCTCATGGGCACGAGCGGCTAGCCGACCTCTTCCAAAAGGATGTCCTTCCGGTCACCCGGGCCCGCGCCGCCGACCTGCCGGCCCCCTCCTGCTACGACGACCTCCGCCCGTACGTGATCCAGGCCTGCAGCCTGATCCGCAAGGGTGGCAATCCCGTCGTCATCGTGAACGGCGATAGCGACAAGTTCTTCGACCAGCTCGACCTCGACTTCGACCGTCAGCCGCACGTCTGGAAGATCCTCGTTGGCGGCACCAAGCTCTCACGTGGCTTCACCGTCGAGGGCCTCACGGTCACCTACTACCGCCGCACCACCCAGCAGGCCGACACCCTCATGCAAATGGGCCGCTGGTTCGGATTCCGCCCCGGATACCAGGACCTCGTTCGCCTCTACATCAGCCGCGCGGAGAAGCTCACAAAGGCGAGCAAATCCACGGTAGACCTCTACGAGGCATTCGAGGCCATCTGTCTCGACGAGGAAACCTTCCGCGACCAGCTCGCCCAGTACGCCGAACTCGGCGAAGACGGCCAGCCACTCGTCACTCCCCAGCAAATACCGCCGCTTGTCTCCCAACACCTGCCCTGGCTCAAACCCAGCAGCCGGACGAAGATGTATAACGCCCAGATAGAAGAGATAGCCAGGCCGGGGCAGATCATCGAACCAACGGCTCACCCGACGAACCAACTCGATCTGGCCCACAACACCGAACTGTGGCTTCCGCTGCTCCGGCACCTTTCACCGACACCGGTGACCTTCACAACCTTCAACAAGCAACAGAACAAGACTCACCGCCTCACCGCGCTGACGACGACGGTCTCCCATGCCGACCTCATGCGGGTACTCGAGAACGTTCGTTGGTGGAATGCCACCCCGTTCCTGCCTCATCTGCGCTTCCTCCGCGAGATCACCAAAAACCCCCACCTGATCGACGACTGGTTGTTGATCACCCCCCATTACCAGGAGGGCCACCGCGGCACGTCAGCGAGCGTGAGCGGCTCAGTTCCGCTGGCCCTTTCAAAGCGCACGCGCCGTCGCGTCCAGATCTTCGGATACATCAGCGACGCGAAGCACCGTGATGCGGCCCGACGCATCGCAGGCGCCCTACCGCCGACCTCAGACCCAGTAACAGAGTCGTTCTCGCGAGAACGACGCGGAGCGATCCTCCTCTATCCGGTCATCGAGGAGGAACCATCGACAATCGTGCGGAACGGAGAAGTGGCGCCCGGGCACGTCGCCATGGTCTTCTCCCTCGTGGCGCCGGCCTCCACAGTGGAAGCTGGACGAGCCCCCATCACTTTCAGCGCCATCGACAAGAGCCGGTCCGACTCCCCCATCGTTGACACGACCGCCTGACACCAGAACAAGAAGGCTCAGTGGCGGCTCGGTGGGGTCCTGGGGAGACCTCAGCGAACCTGACCCCCACACGCCAGCGTGACCTTGCCTGGGCGCTCTACCGCATGCCAGTGAGGTGTAACCGCCCATATCGCAGGGGCCCGGTCTATCCGCTGACCGGGCTCCTGGCGCTTGAAGACGCGGCTCGCTCGATCTCGCCTTTGCCGTCGCCGCCCTGGTCCGCATCAGGGCACTTCCGCCCGCCTCGCGGAAGCCCTCGGCACCGCCATCTGACGACGGCACCTGGCAGCCCCACTGGACATACGAGTTGTCGAGCACTGACAAGTGGGTCTGGCCGCTCGCCGTACTCGACACGCGGCCACACACGGTGATCAGCAGTCGACCCTGGCAGGTACGTGATGAGGGCCACAGGAAGTGGACTTCGCCGTTTGGGGCGACTGTCGCCCACGCGTTCCATGGGTCGAGTCGGCGAGCTGGAATCCGCTACTCAGACGCCACGCCAGTGGCCTTCTGGCACGAAAGGCCCCGATTGGTCCAGACAACAAACAAGCCGCAGGTCTGTGACCTGCGGCTTTAATACTGGAGCGGGCGACGAGAATCGAACTCGCGCTCTAAGCTTGGGAAGCTCATGTTCTACCATTAAACTACGCCCGCCTGATGAGCCGTCAGAGACCGCTCAATCCAGTGTCACTGTACCCCATTCGCGACAGTGGTTGCACGGCCGGGCCGGGCCCGTGGCGGAGCCGGGGCGGGGCGGGGTGGGGGCGTACTGTTTGGGCCGCGTGAGAGTGCCCCGGTGGGTGTGGGGTCGGGGCGGCGAGCCATGGTGTGGAATGTCCGGAACATCCCCTAATGTGACGCTGTCCCGGGGCCTGGCCGCCGGGGTGCGATGAGTACGGGTGAGTACTGGGTTAGGGATGGGAAGGGGATCGATGGAGCAGCGCGCCGTCGTTCGTTGTGCCGAGGGGCACCTGTTCAGCACCACCACGTTCCCGATGCAGAACCTCGGTCCCGGGCGTCTGGGGCCCGGGCGGTTGATCCGCTGCCCGCAGTGCGGGCGGCTCCGGAGCTCGGTGCTGGCCGACGTGCGGGAGCTGTCGACGGCCCAACTGGCGCAGGCGATGCGGTTGGAGGCCGCGGAGTTCCTGGCCTGACGGCCGACGGAAGGACACCGGGGCCCCGGACGATTCGTCCGGGGCCCCGTCGTGCACGTAACCTCGAAGCGTGCTGCTCTCTGACAAGGACATCCGGACCGAAATCGACCTGGGCCGGGTCGTCGTCGACCCGTTCGACCCGGCGATGATCCAGCCGTCGAGCATCGACGTGCGCCTCGACCGCTTCTTCCGCGTGTTCGAGAACCACAAGTACCCGCACATCGACCCCTCCGAGGAGCAGCCGGACCTGACCCGGCTGGTCGAGCCGGACGGCGACGAGGCGTTCATCCTGCATCCGGGCGAGTTCGTGCTGGCCTCGACGTACGAGGTCATCACGCTGCCCGAGGACGTGGCCTCCCGGCTGGAGGGGAAGTCGAGCCTGGGCCGGCTGGGCCTGCTCACCCACTCCACCGCGGGCTTCATCGACCCCGGCTTCAGCGGCCACGTGACGCTGGAGCTGTCGAACGTCGCGACGCTGCCGATCAAGCTCTACCCGGGGATGAAGATCGGGCAGCTGTGCCTGTTCCGGCTGTCCTCGCCGTCGGAGCACCCGTACGGCTCCGAGCGCTACGGCTCGCGCTACCAGGGGCAGCGCGGTCCGACGCCGTCCCGCTCGTACCTGAACTTCCACCGCAGCGAGGTCTGACCGCACCGGCACGGAGCGCACGCACGACGGGCGGTCGTCCCCTCCTGGAGGGGACGACCGCCCGCGGCGTTCCTCAGGCCCGCTCAGGGCTGGTGACGGCGACCAGCTCGGCGCCGTCCTCGGACAGCCGCAGCTCGGTGCGCAGCGCGGCGAGTTCGCCGAGGTGGTGCAGGTGGGTGCCGCCGCAGAAGATCTGCGCGCCGCCCTCGGGCAGCTCGCAGTGCCACTGGCGGCGGGCGGTCAGCTCGGGGCCGGGGACGTCGATCCGGACCGGGGCGTCGGCCGCGACCCAGGCGGCGAGCCGGGCGTTGACGTCCTCGGTGAGGGCGGGCAGGGCGTCGGCGAGGGCGGGGAACTCCTCCGTGGCGTCCACGGTGAAGCCCTTCTTCTTCAGCGACTTGCCGAGCCGGTAGGTGTCCGTGCTGGCCTCGGTGTCCATCACCGAGCTCGCCATGGCGAGGCTGTCGAAGTCGGGGTTGCCGAAGGCGTCGGAGCGGCCCGGGTCCTTGCGCCAGCGCGGGGCGAGCGCGGCGTTGAGGGCGAGGGCGAGCAGGTGGCAGCCGCTGTGCGCGGCGCTCAGGGCGGCCCGGCGCCCGCTGTCCACGGCGAGCGCGGCGGTGCGGCCGGTGAGGTCGCCGGGGTCGGTGGCGAGGACGTGCAGGACCAGCCAGGACCACTCCTCGTCGCCGCGCTTGACCGGGATCTCGGCACCGACCAGCGGGGCGCCGCCGTCCGGGCCGACCGCGCCGGTGAGGCAGTCGACCACGGCCAGCTCGGTGCCGTCGACGGTGAGGGTGCCGTGGTCGGCGGGCTGGTCGGGCCAGGTGTGGTCGAGCGGGTGGAACGGGGTGGCCTCGGTCACCACCGCGTACCGGCCGTCCGCCAGCGGGTGCACCGCCAGCACCGCGGACTCTCCGGTCACCGCCCCGGCCGGGAAGCTGACGTGGGTGGTGGGGAGGGTCATGGCTGGCTCCGGTACTGGGCTGGACGGGGGTTGGGCGGGCCCCGTGCCTACCGGCCGGACCCGCCCACCATTGTGCCCTTCGCCCCTCAGCCCAGTGTCGGCAGCTTGATCAGCACCAGCAGCGCGATCAGCTGCACCGCCGCGGCGCCCGCCGCCTTGCCCCAGGGCAGGTCGTGGATCCGCCGGACCATGCTGGTCAGCAGGTACGCGCAGAGCATCCAGCTGACCCAGCCGACCACCTGGACCACCGCGCTGCCGGAGGGCAGCACCAGGTCGAGCAGCAGCCGGGGCGCGTCGGTGAGCCAGCCGATCAGCACCGCCAGGCCGACCGTCGACTTCCACGGGCCGTCGCCGCCGAGCTGGCGGGCCAGCGCGTAGGTGACCCCGCCGAAGACCGCGCCGGCCAGGGTGAAGCCGACGGCGGCCGCGACCAGGCCGGTCAGCGCCACCGAGAAGGCCGAGTTGACGATGTCGTCGTGGGTCAGCCCGATGCCGAGCACCGCGAGCACGCCGTAGAGCAGCGAGACGGTGAGCGCGGGCAGCCAGACCTGGTGGTCGCGGGTGCGGTCGAAGATCGCGGTCGGCGTGCGGAAGAGGCCGACGAACAGCTCGCGCCACTGCGGCCGGGGGCCGCCGGCGTGCGGGGCCGACTGGCCGCCGGCCCGGTAGACGGTGACGTTGTCCTGGCCGTAGGGGGGCTGCTGGTCGCCGTACGGGGGCTGGGGTTCCTGACCGTACGGGGGCTGCTGCCCGTAGCCGCCGCCGTCGTCGTAGTGCCCCGGGCCCTGGCCCTGGTGTCCGTGGTGGCCGTGGTCCGGCCCGTAGTCCTGGCCGTAGTCCGGTCCGTACGGCTGCTGCTGCCCGTACGGGGCGCCGCCCGGGTACCCGCCGCCCACCGGGAAGGACCGGGTGTTGCCGGGCCGGTCGGCCGCGTACGGGTCGTACCCGTCGCCGACCGTGCCCCCCGGACCACCGCCCGGCGCACCCGGCCCGCCCGGACCACCGCCCGGCCCGCCGGCCGACGCCGTCGGGTGCGCGGCCGTGAAGTACTCGGGGCCGTCCACCGGCCCGTCCGTCCGCCCGTACCCCCCGGGCGCCCCCGCCGTCGCCGGCGGAGGGGCCGGCCATCCGCCGTGCGGACGGTCGGCGCCCTGACCGCTGTCGTATCGATTACCAGCCACGCTCCGAAGGTACCCGTCCGGCCCAGTGCGCGTCCGCCCCGTACGGAGCCGGGGCCGGTTTGCAGCGAGCCTGAGACGAACGGGGCCGAAAGGCGCCCCGGCGGGCGGCCGCTACCGCTGGGCGGTGACGGCCGGCCCGTGCACCGCGGCGGCCGCGGTGGTGCCGGCCGGGCAGCCGCCCGGGCCGGCCGTGGTGCGGACCGCGCCGACCGGCAGCAGGGTGCCGCAGGCGATCCGGATGCCGTTCGGGAGCTCGTTGTCGGACTCCACGATGGCGCCGTCGCCGATCACCGCGCCGTCCAGCGCGGAGCGGTCGCCGACGCTGGCGAAGGCGCCCACGATCGAGTCCTTGACCAGGCTGTCCGGGCCGATCACCGCGCCGGGCAGGATGACGCTGCCCTCGACGATCGCGCCGGCCTCGACCACCGCGTCCGCGGAGACCACGGTGCCGCCGCTGAGCACCGCGCCCGGGTGGACGGTGGCGCCGGGCAGCAGCAGGGCGTCGCCGGTCGGGCCGGGGACGGCCGGGGAGTCGACCTTGCCGAGCACCAGGTCGGCCGAGCCGCGGACGAACGCGGCCGGGGTGCCGAGGTCCAGCCAGTACGAGGTGTCGACGACGCCGCGCAGCAGGGCGCCGGTGGCGAGCAGCTCGGGGAAGGTCTCGCGCTCGACGGACACCTCCCGGCCGGCCGGGATGCGGTCGATGACGGAGCGGGTGAAGACGTAGCAGCCGGCGTTGATCTGGTCGGTGACGATCTGCTCCGGCGTCTCCGGCTTCTCCAGGAACTCCAGCACCCGCCCGTCGGCGTCGGTCGGGACCAGGCCGAAGGCCCGCGGGTCCTCCACCCGGGTGAGGTGCAGGGTGACGTCGGCCCCGGCGGCCACGTGGCCGTCGCGCAGGGCGGCGATGTCGAGGCCGGAGAGGATGTCGCCGTTGAAGACCAGGACCGGCTCGTCCGGCCCGCAGGTCAGCCCGGAGGCGGCGTTGCGGATGGCCCCGCCGGTGCCCAGCGGCTCGCGCTCGGTCAGGTAGACCAGCTCGATGCCGTACGGGGTGCCGTCCTGGAAGTGGTCCTCGAACACCTCGGCCAGGTAGGAGGTGGCCAGCACCACCCGGGTGACGCCGGCGGCGGCCGCGCGGGCCAGCTGGTGCGCGATGAACGGGACACCGGCCACCGGCAGCATCGGCTTGGGGGTGTGGGTGGTCAACGGACGCAGTCGCGTGCCCTTACCACCGACGAGCATGATCGCCTCGGTCATGGTCTGCGCTGTTCCCCTTGTGCTCTGTGCGGCCCGGCCCGGCCGGCCGATACCTCCGTCGGTGGTCCGAACCCGTCCTGAACGGGCCGGTACCCGTGCTGAACGGGTCGACCGGCTCGCAGCCGGTCCGGCGCCTACTGTATTTCCTTCCGACCGAATGCCCGTCCGGCAGCCGTGCGATCAGCGTCACTCACCGTCCGCCCGCCGTACCTCCGGACGTCGCCCCGGGCACCGAAACGCCCGGCCCGGCGGGCGCGTTGGCGGCGTCCACCGGGCCGGGCGGTTGTAGCAGAACTGTCGAACAGCGGGTGCCGTTACGCGTCCACCGTCGCCGGCTCCTCGGCCTCGGCGGGCGGGGCCGCCTTCACCGAGTCGAGCAGCAGCTGGGCCACGTCGACCACCTTCAGGTGCTCCTTGGCCGCGCCCTCGTTCTTCTTGCCGTTGACCGAGTCGGAGAGCATCACCAGGCAGAACGGGCAGGCGGTGGAGACGATGTCCGGGTCGAGCGACAGCGCCTCGTCCACGCGCTCGGTGTTGATCCGCTTGCCGATGCGCTCCTCCATCCACATCCGGGCGCCGCCGGCGCCGCAGCAGAAGCCGCGCTCCTTGTGGCGGTGCATCTCCTGCTGGCGCAGACCGGGGACCTTGTCCATGATCTCGCGCGGCGGGCTGTAGACCTTGTTGTGGCGGCCCAGGTAGCAGGGGTCGTGGTACGTGATCAGGCCCTCGACCGGGTTGACCGGGACGAGCTTGCCCTCGTCGATCAGGTGCTGGAGCAGCTGGGTGTGGTGGATCACCTCGAAGTGCCCGCCGAGCTGCGGGTACTCGTTGGCGATGGTGTTGAAGCAGTGCGGGCAGGTGGCCACGATCCGCTTGGTCGGGGCGTCCTCCAGCGCGGCGTTCAGCGTCTCGACGTTCTGCGCGCCGAGCATCTGGAAGAGGAACTCGTTGCCCAGGCGGCGCGGGGAGTCACCGGTGCAGGTCTCCTCCTTGCCGAGGATGGCGAACTTCACGCCCGCGGTGTGCAGCAGCTCGGCGAAGGCCTTGGTGGTCTTCTTGGCCCGGTCCTCCAGGGCGCCGGCGCAGCCGACCCAGTAGAGGTACTCGACCTCGGCGGGGTCGATGGACTCGCCGATCACCGGCACCTCGATGCCGGTCTCCTTCTTGAGCTCCTTGACCCAGTCCAGACGGGCCTTGGTGGCCATGCCCCACGGGTTGCCCTTGTTCTCCAGGTTCTTGAGCATCGTCCCGGCCTCGGTCGGGAAGTTGCTCTCGATCATCACCTGGTAGCGGCGCATGTCGACGATGTGGTCGATGTGCTCGATGTCCACCGGGCACTGCTCGACGCAGGCGCCGCAGGTGGTGCAGGACCACAGCACGTCCGGGTCGATGACGCCGTTCTCCTCGGCGGTGCCGATCAGCGGGCGCTCGGCCTCGGCCAGGGCGGCCGCCGGGACGTCCGCGAGCTGCTCGGCGGTGGCCTGCTCCGTGCCCTCCATGTCCTTGCCGCCGCCGGCCAGCAGGTACGGGGCCTTGCCGTAGGCGTGCTCGCGCAGGCTCATGATCAGCAGCTTGGGCGACAGCGGCTTGCCGGTGTTCCAGGCCGGGCACTGCGACTGGCAGCGGCCGCACTCGGTGCAGGTGGAGAAGTCGAGGATGCCCTTCCAGGAGAAGTGCTCGACCTGGGAGACGCCGAAGACGGCGTCGTCGGCCGGGTCCTCGAAGTCGATCGGCTGGCCCTTGCTGGTCATCGGACGGAGGGCGCCGAGCGCGGTGCCGCCGTCCTCCTCGCGCTTGAAGTAGATGTTGAAGAAGCCGAGGAAGCGGTGCCAGGCCACGCCCATCGAGGGGTTGAGGCCGATGGTGATCGCCCAGGCGAAGGAGATGCAGATCTTCGCCGTGGCGAAGATCCAGATCAGGTTCTCCAGCGTGCCGTGCGACAGGCCGCTCAGCGCGGAGACGATCGGGTACGAGACCAGGTGCGCCGGGCCGTACGAGTCGACGCCGTTGATGGCGCCCTCCAGGGCGCGCAGCATCAGGATGCAGAGGCCGATGCCGAGGATCGTGTACTCGACGTAGAAGGCCTGCCAGGCGATCGAGCCGGCGAACCGGGACTTGCGGCCGGACTTGGACGGCAGGCTCATCAGCCGGATCACCATCAGGGTGGCGATGCCCAGCGTGGTCAGGGTGCCGACCAGCTCGACGAAGAGCTGCCAGACCACCCAGTGGCCGATGATCGGCAGCTCGAACTCGGCGTCGAAGAGCTGTCCCATCGCGTTGACGATGGTGAGCACCAGGCTGAAGAAGCCGACGGCGACGAACCAGTGGGCGATGCCCACGATCCCCCAGCGGTTCATCCTGGTGTGGCCGAAGAACTCGGTCGCGACGGTCTTCACGCGCTGGGCGGGCTTCCCGAAGCGGGTGGCGTCCGGCGCGCCGGCCAGCACCACCCTGAAGATGTGCCACGCCGCACGGAGGGCGAGCGCGGTGCCGATCACGAACGTGACCAGCGAGATGACGATCGCTGCTAGTTGCATCGCTCTCCGTCTCCTGCGGCTTGCGGTTGAGCAGTCTTTTCCGAAGTGATTGTACTGGTCGGTAACTTGCCGGGCCGACGGCCCGGACATTACCGGTGGACAACAGTTCTCCAGAAGGTTCCCAAGCTATGGCGGCAGTCACGTGACCGGCGCGCCCGCCGTCCGGCGGCCCGCGGCCGAGCACCCGGCCGCCGGGGTCGGCCTCAGCAAAGTTGAGCGCTCAACGCTCATAGCTGTTGACGCCCCCCGTCGAGTCGTGCATCCTTGAGCCTGTAAAGCTCAACTCTTCCGTGGAGGTATCTACGATGGCACGCGCGGTCGGCATCGACCTCGGTACGACGAACTCGGTCGTCAGCGTTCTGGAGGGTGGCGAACCCACCGTCATCACGAACGCCGAGGGTGCGCGGACCACGCCGTCCGTCGTCGCCTTCGCGAAGAACGGTGAGGTCCTGGTCGGCGAGGTGGCCAAGCGCCAGGCGGTCACCAACGTCGACCGCACCATCCGCTCGGTGAAGCGCCACATGGGCACCGGGTGGAAGATCAACATCGACGGCAAGGACTTCAACCCGCAGCAGATCTCGGCCTTCGTGCTGCAGAAGCTGAAGCGCGACGCCGAGGCCTACCTGGGCGAGACCGTCACCGACGCCGTCATCACCGTCCCGGCGTACTTCAACGACTCCGAGCGCCAGGCCACCAAGGAGGCCGGTGAGATCGCGGGCCTCAACGTCCTGCGCATCGTCAACGAGCCGACCGCGGCCGCCCTCGCGTACGGCCTGGACAAGGACGACCAGACCATTCTGGTCTTCGACCTCGGCGGCGGCACCTTCGACGTCTCGCTGCTCGAGATCGGCGACGGGGTCGTCGAGGTGAAGGCCACCAACGGTGACAACCACCTCGGCGGCGACGACTGGGACCAGCGCGTCGTCGACCACCTGGTCAAGGTCTTCCAGTCCGGCCACGGCGTCGACCTGTCCAAGGACAAGATGGCCCTGCAGCGTCTGCGCGAGGCCGCCGAGAAGGCCAAGATCGAGCTGTCCTCGTCCTCCGAGACCTCGATCAACCTGCCCTACATCACGGCCTCCGCCGAGGGCCCGCTGCACCTGGACGAGAAGCTCACCCGCGCCCAGTTCCAGCAGCTGACCGCGGACCTGCTCGAGCGCTGCAAGGTCCCGTTCCACAACGTGATCAAGGACGCCGGCATCTCGCTCGCCGAGATCGACCACGTCGTCCTGGTCGGCGGCTCGACCCGCATGCCCGCCGTCGCGGAGCTCGTCAAGGAGCTGACCGGCGGCCAGGACGCCAACAAGGGCGTCAACCCGGACGAGGTCGTCGCCATCGGCGCCGCGCTCCAGGCCGGTGTCCTCAAGGGCGAGGTCAAGGACGTCCTGCTGCTCGACGTCACCCCGCTGTCCCTCGGCATCGAGACCAAGGGCGGCATCATGACCAAGCTGATCGAGCGCAACACCACGATCCCGACCAAGCGCTCCGAGATCTTCACCACGGCCGAGGACAACCAGCCGTCCGTGCAGATCCAGGTCTACCAGGGCGAGCGCGAGATCGCCGCGTACAACAAGAAGCTCGGGATGTTCGAGCTGACCGGCCTGCCGCCGGCGCCGCGCGGCCTGCCGCAGATCGAGGTCACCTTCGACATCGACGCCAACGGCATCATGCACGTCGGCGCGAAGGACCTCGGCACCGGCAAGGAGCAGAAGATGACCGTCACCGGCGGCTCCTCGCTGCCGAAGGACGAGGTCGACCGCATGCGCCGCGAGGCCGAGCAGTACGCCGAGGACGACCACAAGCGCCGCGAGTCCGTCGAGACCCGCAACTCCGCCGAGCAGCTCGTCTACTCGACCGAGAAGTTCATCGCCGACAACTCCGACAAGCTGCCGGCCGACGTCAAGACCGAGGTCGAGACCGCCATCGGCGAGCTCAAGGAAGCCCTCAAGGGCGAGGACATCGCGAAGATCCGCGAGACCTCCGAGAAGGTCTCCACCACCGCCCAGAAGCTCGGCCAGGCGCTCTACGCCAACGCCGACGCCGCCGGTGCCGGTGCCGCCGCGGCCGGCGAGTCCACCCACGCCAAGGAGGACGACGTCGTCGACGCCGAGATCGTGGACGACGAGAAGCCCAAGGGCGGTGCGTCGGCATGACGGACAAGCCGCAGGGCGGCAAGCCCGGCGACGACTCCGCCGCCGAGGAAGCCGTGATCAAGGCTGCCGAGGAGGCCGCGGCCGGCGGTGCCGGCGAGGGCTCCGAGGAGGCCGCGACGGCCAAGCGCGAGCTGGCCGAGCGCACCGCGGACCTGCAGCGGCTGCAGGCCGAGTACCAGAACTACCGCAAGCGGGTCGAGCGCGACCGGCTGACCGTCCGCGAGATCGCGGTCTCCAACATCCTGGAGTCCCTGATCCCGGTCCTGGACGACATCGGCCGCGCCCGCGAGCACGGCGAGGTCACGGGCGGCTTCAAGTCCGTCGCCGAGTCCCTGGAGACGGTCGTCGCCAAGCTGGGCCTGCAGCAGTTCGGCAAGGAGGGCGAGCCCTTCGACCCGACGCAGCACGAGGCGCTGATGCACAGCTACTCGTCGGACGTCACCGAGGACACCTGCGTGCAGGTGCTCCAGCCCGGCTACCGCATCGGCGAGCGGATCATCCGCCCGGCGATGGTCGCCGTGGCCGAGCCCCAGCCGGGCACCCAGACGACGCCCGGCCCGGACGCCGAGACGAAGTCCGCCGACCAGGACAAGTCCGACGGTGGCTCGGACAGCTGACAACCTGTGACAGCTGACAACCAGTGCGCTGCGGAGTCACACGCCGACCGAAACGGCGGCCGACTCCGCAGCGCGCTGTCAACAGCGCTTCATCCGGCCCCTGTTGACAGCGCAGTGACGATGGACATCGGGAGGTGGCGGAAGCCATGAGCGGCAAGGACTTTGTCGAGAAGGACTACTACAAGGTCCTCGGCGTGCCCAAGGACGCCACCGCCACCGAGATCAAGAAGACCTACCGCAAGCTGGCGCGCGAGTTCCACCCCGACGCGAACAAGGGCGACGCCAAGGCCGAGGAGCGCTTCAAGGACATCTCCGAGGCGTACGACGTCCTCTCCGACGAGAAGCGCCGCAAGGAGTACGACGAGGCCCGCAGCCTCTTCGCCAACGGCGGCTTCCGCACCGGCGGCCCCGGCACCGGCAGCTACAACTTCGACTTCGGCGACCTCTTCAACGGCAGCCAGGGCGGCGGTGGCGGTGGCGGGCTCGGCGACGTCTTCGGCGGCCTCTTCAACCGCGGCGGCACCCGGCAGGCCCAGCCCCGGCGCGGCGCCGACGTCGAGACCGAGGTGACGCTCTCCTTCGAGGAGGCCGTCGACGGCGCGACCGTCCCGCTGCGGATGACCAGCCAGGCCCCCTGCCGTCTGTGCAACGGCACCGGCGCCAAGTCCGGCACCACCCCGCGGGTCTGCCCGACCTGCGTCGGCGCCGGCACCGTCAGCCGCGGCCAGGGCGCCTTCGCGCTCTCCGAGCCGTGCAAGGACTGCCGCGGCCGCGGCATGATCGTCGACGACCCGTGCCCCGACTGCCACGGCAGCGGCCGGGCCAGCTCCGCCCGCACCATGCAGGTCCGCATCCCGGCCGGCGTCCAGGCCGACCAGCGGATCCGGCTCAAGGGGAAGGGCGCCCAGGGCGAACGCGGCGGCCAGCCCGGCGACCTCTACGTCACCGTGCACGTCGACCCGCACCCCGTGTTCGGCCGCAAGGGCGACAACCTCACCGTCACCGTCCCGGTCACCTTCCCGGAGGCCACCCTCGGCGCCACCATCGAGGTGCCCACGCTGAACGGCCCCGCCGTGAAGCTCAAGCTCCCCGCGGGCAGCGCCAACGGCCTCACCATGCGCGCCCGCGGCAAGGGCGCCACCCGCAAGGACGGCACCCGCGGCGACCTCCTCGTCACCGTCGAGGTCGTGGTGCCGCAGCACGTCACCGGCGACGCGCTGGACGCACTGGAGCAGTACCGCGAGGCCACCGCCTCCGACGACCCGCGAGCCGCTCTCTTCCGGGCGGCGAAGGGAGCGTGACGACCAGATGTCCCCGAACCCGATGAACCCGAACCCGATGAACCCCGTCGGCCCCGACGGTGCCATCGGCCCCGGCCTCGGCGAAGGCCTCCCCGGCAACGGCCCGCGCCGCCCCCGCCGGGCCGCCGCCCCGCCGCAGTACGTACTCACCGAGGACACCCCGGTGTACGTCATCTCGGTCGCCGCCGAGCTCTCCGGCCTGCACCCGCAGACCCTGCGCCAGTACGACCGCCTCGGCCTGGTCAGCCCCGACCGCACCGCCGGGCGCGGCCGCCGCTACTCCGCCCGCGACATCCAGCAGCTGCGCGAGGTCCAGCGGCTGTCCCAGGACGAGGGCATCAACCTGGCCGGCATCAAGCGGATCATCGAGCTGGAGAACCAGGTCACCGCCCTCCAGTCGCGCATCGCCGAGCTGGCCGACTCCCTGGAAGGCGCCGCCAGCGCCCTCCAGCAGCGCGAGGCCGCCGTCCACGCGTCCTACCGCCGCGACCTCGTCCCGTACCAGCCGCCGAGCCCGCAATCCAGCGCCCTCGTCGTCTGGCGCCCCAAGCGCTGACCGGGGACCCGCACCGCACCACCAGCCGCCGGCTCCCTCCTGTTCGGGGGGTGCCGGCGGTTGTGTCGGCGTGGCAGGCTCCTTCCTGCCACGTGGGAGCAGGTTCGGTCATGCGACAGTTGCAGCGAAATCTGGTAGTGAATACAACCGAGTAAGGCCGAAAGGTCCAAGCCGAGGCAGGGAGCAAGACATGAGTGGGACTGAGGCATCCGGTCCCATGGCCAACGCCTACAGTCAGCTCTCCCCCGAGGCCAGATCTCTCTACATGGCCGTCCTGCGGGAACCCGGGAGGGTGATCGCTGCCATAGCGGACGAAGGCGATCGCGGCTCCCTCCGCGAATTGGTCGATATCGGCTTGTTGGTACCGGATATAGAGGATCCGGGAATGCTCGTCGCCGTCGACCCAAAGCAACTCGCCAGCGCTCTCACGGCGACCTGGCAACGCAAGGCCCTCGATCTGCTCAGCCGGGCCGCTGCTCTGCCCACCGAGTTCCAAGAGCTCACCCACGCCTATGGCAACGGGGGAAACGAGGCGCACGACGGTGGCCCGATCGAGCACCTCCACGGCCTGGCCGAGATCAACCGCCGACTGGTCGACCTCATGGAAGGCAGCCGCGAGGAGGTGCTGAGCGCCCAGCCGGGTGGGGGCTCCCGCTCCTTCCCGACTGAGGCGGCCATCGCCCTGGACACCGACATGCTCCGGCGCGGAGTCTCACGACGCACGCTGTACCAGCCGAGCACGCGGTACTCCGCTCCCACGCGGGCCTACGTCGCGGCCATGACCACCGCCGGCGGCGAGGTCCGTACGCTGGGCGAGCCGTTCACCAGGATGATCATCGTCGACCGCACCGCCGCGATCATTCCGGTCAGCGGCGACCAGCAGCGGGCAGCATTCATCCAGGACGAGGCCGTGATCGGCTTCATGGTCAGCTTGTTCGAAAGCTTCTGGGAACGCGCCATCCCGTTCCAAGGAGGGCTTGACGTCCCCCCAGAGGTCGTTTCGAGGCTCCGCGAGAACATCCTCAGGATGATGCTGCAGGGCATCGGCCATCGCGTCATAGCCAGGAACCTGGGCTTGAGCGAGCGCACACTCGCCCGCCACATCGCCGAGCTACGGGACGAATACGCGGCCGACACCCTGTTCCAACTGGGCTGGAAGCTGTCCGAAAGTCACCGCACCATGCCGCTGTTCAACGACACCGAGACGCCCTACTGAGGCACGCTCAAGTCCAAATCACATCATCAGCGATGGTGGCAGCGGCAAGGTTCCGGGCAGCCGTGGACTGCGCCTGGAAGGCAGCAGGCTGCTTGGTCCAGATCACGTCGGCGTGCACGGGAGCCGAACTAAACAGAACCGCCACTACAGCCAGTGCTATAGCGGTCGCACACCGACGCGCCTCACGCACTGTGACCACTCCCCTTCGGACAATGTTGAACGCTCAGCGAATCGACCGCGCATGAGCCACAGCGCTGATTATGCTGCACAATCCCGAACGTGTCAGCGAGAGGTGCTCCACAACACTCTTGTCCGGCCTAACTCTTCCAAAGTTCCGAGCGCAGTCGAAGACGGCCAGCATGTCATCTCTCTGCCATGCAGCGAGATGACACCTCAGGCCAGTGGACGCGCAGGCCGGCCCGGCGACACGATCAGTGCACCGACTGATCGCCACGTACGAGCGTGACACATCGGATGTGTTCACATCAACTTCCTCTGAACGACCGTCTTCGGTGTGAGAACCACCAAACAGCAGCAGCCGCTGGGCCCCGTCCCCCCGACCCGGTCGGCCTTTCAATGGAGTCGACATGACTGACCACTACCAGGGCTCCGCTTCCCGTCACCTCAGCAATGACCCTGAGGGTCGGCGTGCACGTGTCTTCCTGGCCGCGCCGCTGATGCGGCTGACCGGCCCCGCGGACAGTGTGGTGACGCTCGCCAGCCGGACGCGGCTGACGACGCTCCGCACCACCCTGCTCCGCAGCGGTGCCGCCGTGTACAGCGCGCACCACAGCGACGCCTGGACCGTCGCCGGTCGTGCCCCCGAGCCCCGGGTGCCCTCCGACTTCCGGGCCCTGCAGTCCGCGGACCTGGTCTTCGCCTACGTCGGAGCCCCGCTCTCGGCTGGGGTCAGCCTCGAACTCGGTTGGGCGTCGGCGCTGCGGAAGCCGATCGTCCTGCTCGTCGACGAGGCCATCACCCACAACCCGCTGATCGCCACCATCGAGCAGGTCGCCCCCGTCCTGCCGCTGGTCTTCGACGACACCTGGTCCCAGGAGGCCCTCCACCACACCGTGGAGACCGCACTCGACTGGGCCGGCATGGCGCTCTCCCTCCGCGAGGGCTTCTGGACCGCCCCCGGCGACCGCTTCAACGTCCCCCGTCAGCAGTCCGCCGTCCCCGGCTACTGGCCGACCGGCGCCGCCACCGGCTGAGCGGAGCTCACCCACCGGACTCCCCCGTCCGGGCTCCCCGCATCCGCCAGCCGAGTTGGAACAGCGTCTCCGCGTCGTGGACCTCACGCAGCCGGGCGATGTGGCCGGCCACCGTCCGCTCGCTCAGCCCCATCCGGCTGGCGATCGCCCGCTGCGTGAGCCCCCTGGCGAGCAGCCGACCCACCTGCTCGTGGATCGCGGGCCCCGAACCCGCCACGGCCAGCAACTCCCAATCGACGGCCTGCGCCTGCTCCCACTGCTGCTCGAAGACCCCGACCAGGTACGCGATCACCGAGGCGTCGTCCACCAGGGCGACGACCGTGTTGTCCGAAGCCGCCGGGATCATGGCGACCGTGCGGTCGAAGATCAGCGTCCGCGTGAACGCGCCTTCCAGCACGCGGATCGGGGAACCGATGCGCGTCGATTCCCGGGCGAAGTCGACGGTGGCCTTGTCCAAGCACGCCGAGGGCTCGAAGGTCGTACGGATGGAGCCGCCCGCTTCGACGTAGCGGCGGCTCTGCCTCAACGAATCCATCATGTGCTCCGGCGGACGCGCACCACCGGGCTGTGCGCAGAGGGCCTCGTGCGGGTAGTCCTTGACCAGTTGGGAGATCAGGTGCCGGATCTCCACCATCCCGGCCACCCGCCGCACTCCGCCGACAGGCTCGACGCGGCGCGGGGCGGTGTCGTACGCGTGAGTCAGGTCCTCCAGCAGATCGGGGACCAAGGCGGCCCGGGCCAACAGGCGGGCGCTCTCCTCCCGCAGGTCCGCCCCGATGCGCTCACCGACGGCGCGTGGGTTCACCGCGCTGTAGGTGCTGTCAGCGGTCCGGAGGACGAGCAGCCCCAGGCCCGCGAGTTGCTCGACGGCCCGCTCGTCCTCGGGCTGGACCTCGCAGGTGCGGATCCGGCCGCCCTCGGCCAGGATCGCGCGGTAGAGCTCGCGGGCGGCCGCGTCGGGGAGATCGAGGTCAGACATCGCGGGCACCCCTCATCTGCCAGCCGAGTTGGAACAGCGTCTCCGCGTCGTGCAGTTCGCGCAGGCGGGCGATGTGGCCGGCGACCGTGCGCTCGCTGACGTTCAGCCGGGCCGCGATCGAGCGCTGGGTGAGACCCCGGGCGAGCAGGCGGCCGACCTAGTCACGGACCTCCGGTTGGGGTGAACGCTCCTCCAACGCATCCCAGTTGACCGCATCGGACTGCTGCCAGAGCTGCTCGAAGGCATCGACGATGAAGGCCAGCATCGCCGGGTCGTCGACGATGGCGGCGCTGTTGAGGTCTGGATCGGCGGGGATGACGGCGACGGTGCGGTCGAAGACCAGGAAGCGTTTGAACGGGCGGTCCAGGTCCCGGACCGCGCAGCCGAGCCGGACGGCGCCTGCGGCGTAGGAGACCGAGGGGGTGTCGCTCCGGGCCGCGCGCTCGAACAGGCAGCGCATGGTGCCGCCACGTTCGAGGTAGCGCCGGGTGCGGACGAGGGACTCCTCCAGTTGTCCGGCGTCGCGGGCGGCGCCGGGCTGGGCGGTCAGACTCTCGCTGGGGAACTCCTGGGTCAGCTGCTCCACTTCGTGCCGGATCGCCGCCTTGCCGGTGATGACCCGGGCACCTCCACGGCCGGGCTCCCGGCGGGGCGCGGTGTCGTAGGCCCGGGTGAGCTCGCGCAGTTGATCGGGGATCCGGTCCGCTTCGACCAGCAGCCGGGCTCCGGTACGGCGGAGGTCGGCTCCGATCCGCTCGGCGACCGAGCGGGGGTCGACGGCGCTGTAGGAGCTGTCCACCACTTGCGGCACCAGCAGCCCGAACTCGATCAGCCGGTCGAGCGCTTCCCGGTCCGCCGGGCCGATGTCGGCGGCGCGGATGCGGCCGCCCTCGCGCAGGATCGCGCGGTACAGCTCATGGGCGGCGGCGTCGGGGAGGGTGATGCCGTGGTCGGTCATCGGCGCTCGCCTCGCATCTGCCAGCCGAGTTGGAACAGCGTCTCGGCGTCGTGCAGTTCGCGCAGGCGGGCGATGTGGCCGGCGACCGTGCGCTCGCTCAGGTTCAGCCGGGCCGCGATCGAGCGCTGGGTGAGGCCCCGGGCGAGCAGGCGGCCGACCTGGTCGCGGGTGCCGGAGTCGCCGGAACCCTCGGCGAGTGCGCGCCAGTTGACGCGCTCGGCCTGCTGCCAGTGCGTCTCGAAGTCCCGGACCAGGAAGTCGACCACCGTCGGGTCCTCGACGAAGCCCGCGCTGCTGTTGTCCGGGGCCGCGGGGATCACCGCGACGGCCCGGTCGAAGATCATCAACTGCCTGAACGGGACGGGCAGGAGGCGGATGCGACAGCCGACATCCGTCAGCCGTGCGGCCGTCCGGACCGTCGGGCCGTCGTACCGGGCCCCGACCTCGTAGATCGTGCGCAGCGATCCGCCCGCCTCGAGGTAGCGGCGGGCGTGCTCCACGATGTCGTCCGCGGCATCCGCCGGTCGAGCGCCGCCCGGGTGGAGGGCGAGGGCCTCGCTGCGGAACTCTTCGGCGAGTTGGGAGACCCGGTGCCGGATGTTGTCGAAGCCCTCGACGATCTGCGTGCCGCCGGTGTGGCCGTGGCGCCGTGGGGCGGAGTCGTAGGCGGTGGTGAGGTCGTCGAAGAGGTCGGGCACCTCCTCCGCCTGGACCAGCAGACGGGTGCCGGCCGCCCGCAGACCGGCCGAGATCCGGGCGGTGACCGCGCGCGGGTCGATCGCGCTGAGCGAGCCGGAGGAGGCGTACGGCTTCAACAGGCCGAGGCCCACGAGGGCTTGGACGGTCTCGGCGTGCTCCTCCGGGACGTCCGCGCTCCTGATCCAGCCGCCCTCGCGCAGGATGGCGAGGTACAGCTCGCGGGCGGCGGGGTCCGGGAGGGCCGTGGGGTCAGTCATGGCGTTCTCCGCGGAGGTGCCAGCCGAGGTGGAAGAGGGTCTGGGCGCCGTAGCGGTCGCGCAGGCGGGCGATGTGGCCGGCGACGGTGCGTTCGCTGAGGCCGAGGCGGGTGGCGACGGCCCGCTGGGTGAGACCGCGGGCGAGCAGGCGGCCGACCCGGACGGTGGTGGGGTGGGGGGCGCGCAGGTAGTGGTCGGCGGGGGTGGCACGGGCCCAGTCGCGTTCGAAGTGGGCGACCAGGTAGCCAACCGTGCCGGGGTCGGTGACGATGGCGCCGCGGTCGGGGTCCTCGGTGGGCAGGACGGCGACGCTGCGGTCGAAGACCAGGACCTGTTCGTACGGCTCCCCGAGGACCCGGATCCGGGCGCCCTGCCGGCTGCGGAGGGAGAGTTGGCGCAGTGCGGCGGGGTCGCCGAGGGTGTCCGGCTGGTGGAGGACGCGCAGTGCGCAGCCGCGCCGGAGCAGGGCGAGGTCCTGGGTGAGGGTGGACCGGAGGGCGGCGGCGGGCTGCGGGCCGGGGCGGGCGGCGAGGAGTTCCTCCGTGCAGCCGGCGAGCAGTTCGGGGACGCAGTCGGGGACGCGGGTGACACCGCCGGGCCCGTCGGCGGCGGCGGGCGCGGACGGCCCGTGGAGCGCCTCGTAGGCGTGCGAGAGCGGCCGGAGGTCTCCGGGGAGCCGTTCGGCGTGGAGCAGTAACCGGGTGGCGCGCAGGCGGAGTTCGGCGCCGATCCGGTCGCCGAGGGAGCGCGGGTTGGCGGCGGTGTAGCCGGTGGGGGTGGGAGTGAGGAGGCCGCGGGCGACGAGGGCGGCGACGGTGGGGTGGTCGTCGGGGGCGAGGTCCTCGGGGAACAGCCGGCCGCCGGCGCGGACGGCGGCGAGGTAGAGGGCGCGTTCGGCCGGGCCGGGCTCATCGGTCATCGCGGGCGCCTCGCATCAGCCAGCCGAGCTGGAAGAGGGTCTGGGCGCCGTAGCGGTCGCGCAGGCGGGAGATGTGGGCGGCGACGGTGCGTTCGCTGAGGCCGAGGCGGGTGGCGACGGCCCGCTGGGTGAGGCCGCGGGCGAGCAGCCGGCCGACCCGGTCGGGGACGGTACGGGCGGGGCTCTGGCCGAGGGCGGCGGCCTCGGCGGTGTCGGCGCGGGCCCAGTCGCGTTCGAAGCCGCCGATCAGGAAGGCGAGGGCGGCCGGGTCGCTGATGAACGCGGCGGTGCTGTTGTCGTCGTTCGCGGAGATGACGGCGACGCTGCGGTCGAAGACGATCAGCCGTTGGAAGGGTTCGTCGAGGACCCGGATCTGCGAGCCGTGCCGGGTGACCATGTCGGCGTAGGCGAGCGCGGCCGGTTCGGCGAGGGCGACCGGCTGGTAGATGGTGCGCAGCGAGCAGCCGCGCTGGAGGAGTTGGACGTCCTGGGCGAGGGCGACCTGGAGGGTGTCGGCGGGGCGCTGGCCGGGCTGGGCGGTGAGGACCTCGGAGCGGCAGTCGGAGACCAGTTGGGAGATCCGCTGGCGGATGTGGACGTGGCCCTCGACGTAGACGGCACCGCCGGGGCGGCCGGAGGGGCGGGGCATCGCGTCGTAGGCGCGGGTCAGGCCGTCGAGGGCGCCGGGCAGGTTCTCGGCGCGGACCAGCAGTCGGGTGGCCTCGCTGCGGAGTTCGGCGCCGAGCCGGTCGCTGACGGAGCGCGGGCTGACGGCGGTGTAGCAGCGGTCCATCCGGTTGACCATGACCAGGCCGATGTCGAGGAGTTGCCGCAGCGCGGCCCGGTCGGCGTCGGTGGTGTCGGCGAACGGGATGCGGCCGCCCTCGGCGATGATCGCCAGGTAGAGCTGCCGGGCGGCCTCGTCGGGTTCCTCGCCCTCGAGTGCCGCGTGGTGCGGCGTGACCGCCGGTTCCGCCGTCACGTCGCTCTCTCCCCTGCCGGACGTGTCCCCCTGGTGCTCCCGCCCGTGCGCGCTCCGTGCGCTGCGCGGGGCCGGTGACCGGGCGTCCCACCGTACCGGTCGGACAGCGGACCCCCGGGGCCGGGTGCCGTCGCACACGGGCTCCCGGGGGCCGCCATCGGCACGCCAAGGCTCAGACGCTTCCGTCGAGGCGGAGCAGCAACGCCTCGCCGGCTCCGTCCGGGGGCCATCACCACACATGGACCCCGGCCGGGGCTCTTCCCCCCCGTTCCACCGGTGCGGGACGTTGCACCGGTGGCTCGTTCTGAAGAGCAAGTCGCCACCATCGGGCTGCGGTGCCCGGACGGCCTGGCGTTCCTCCACCCTCACAGCGGGACGCCCGGTGGACAAGTGCCGTCCGGGTGCAGGTTCGCGCAATTGCAGCTATCTGCATCCCGGGGCGGCCGGGGGGCCGGGGGCGGCGGGCGGGATTCCGGTAAAGGCCGAGGCCAGCGGGGGGTGGGGGCGGCGGCGGCCGGTCGGCCGTGCTCCGCCGTCCCGCCGGTGCGCGTTCCTGCAACGCCGGCGTGCTGGTGAGCAGGGGGAAGGCCGGCGGCGGAGCCGTCGGGCGGGTGCCCAGGCCCCGGCGGGCGGGCACCGGGTTCAGCGCGCCAGCAGCCGGCCGCGCAGCAGCCCGGTGACCGTGCCGCCCGCCGCCAGCACCCAGGCGGTGCCGAGCAGCAGGTAGAGCCCGACGGCCAGCCCGGTGAAGCCGCCGAAACCGGTGTGCCGGGCGAGCGCGGCGGCGCCGGTGACACAGGTGCCGACCGGGAAGGTGAACGCCCACCAGGTCATCGCGAACGGCATGCCGGCCCGCCGGGCGCGCAGGTTGGCGGTGAGCGCGACGGCCAGCCAGAGCATCGCGACGCCGATCACCGCGACGCCGTACAGCTCCGCCAGCGGCAGCAGGACGGGCGCCAGCGAGGGCAGCACCGGGCGGGCGGCGTCGGCGAGTTGGTGGATCGCGGTGACGGACTGGCCGAGCGGGCCGAGCACCAGGAACAGCGCGGGGGTGAGCACCAGGGTGGGCAGCTTGCTGTGGAACAGGCCGGTGAACACCACCGGCAGCAGCACCAGGGTGGCCAGCAGGCCGACCCCGAACAGCGCCCAGCAGCCGTACAGCATCGCCTGCTGCGGCGTTCCGGCGGGCAGGTGCGGGACCAGGGCCGGGCCGCAGGCGGAGGCGACCAGCGGGGCGACCACGGGCAGCAGCCAGGTGGGGTTGGCCTCCAGGGCGGAGACCGGGTGCCGGGTGATCATCAGGTACGGGATGCCGGCCGCGACGGCCAGCGCGTACAGGGTGCCGACGCCCCACAGCACGGCGTCCAGGGCGACGGCGGGGCCGGTGCCGATGACCCGGGAGCCGAGCAGCAGGGTGCCGAGCCCGACGGAGAGCAGGGCCATCGGCGGGCAGCCGTAGAAGACGGCGGTGGCAGGGTTGTCCAGCAGCTGGGCACGGGCCGCCTCGCGGTGCCGGGTGAGGTGCACCAGCCGGGCTCCGGCCAGCACCAGCAGGGCGGTCGCGCCGAGCGCCCACATCACCTCGCCGAAGCCGATCAGGCCGGGCACCCGCACCGGCAGGGACGCGGCGCCGTTGGCCACGATCGCGGTGCCCATCACGGCGGCGTACCAGTTCGGGCCGAGCTGGGCGAGGTCGAGACGGGGGCGGCGGGAGCCGGCGGCCGGGGTGGCGGCGGCCCCGGGAGCGGCACCGGCGGCCGGGGCCGGGGACGGACCGGCGGCGCCACCGGCGGCCGGGGAGGGACCGGCGACGGCGGCGGAACGGGTGAGCGGTTGGAGATCGGCCGAGGTGGACATGGTTCCACCGTCGCCCCGCGGTCCGGCCTCCGGTAGCGCCGCGGAGTCTATGAGGGCATAGCCTGAACCTATGGCTCTCTCCCCGCACGTCCCCGAACTGGGCGCCCTGGAACTGCTGCTCGCGGTGGCCCGGCTGGGCAGCGTCGGCCGGGCGGCGGCCGAGCTGGGCGTCAGCCAGCCGACCGCGAGCGCCCGGATCAAGGGCATGGAGCGGCAGATCGGGGTCCCGCTGCTGGAGCGCTCGCCGCGGGGCAGCCGGCCGACCGAGGCGGGCCGGCTGGTGGTCGAGTGGGCCCGGCAGGTGGTGGAGGCGGCGCAGGCCCTGGACGCCGGGATCGACGCGCTGCGCGAGCGGCGGGACGCCAAGCTGCGCGTGGTGTCCAGCCTGACCGTCGCCGAGTACCTGATGCCGGGCTGGCTGCTGGCGCTCGCCGAGGCCAGCCCGGGGACGGCGGTGACGCTGCGGACGGCGAACTCGGCGGAGGTCGCCGGGCACGTGCTGGCCGGGGACGCCGACCTCGGCTTCGTCGAGGGGCCGTCCACCCCGCCCGGGCTGACCGGCGCGGTGGTGGCGGCGGACCGGCTGGTGGTCGTGGTGCCGCCCGGCCACCGCTGGGCGCGCCGCCGCACCCCGCTGACCGGGCCGGAGCTGGCGGGCACCGCGCTGGTGCTGCGCGAGCCGGGGTCGGGCACCCGGGAGGTGCTGGAGATGGCGCTGGCGCCGTACGGGGGTCCGGCGCGGCCCCGGATGGAGCTGGCCTCGTCGACGGCGCTGAAGGCGGCGGCGATGACCGGGGCGGGGCCGGTCTGCCTGAGCGAGCTGGCGGTGGTGGAGGAACTGGCCACCCGGCGGCTGGTCGAGGTGCCGCTGGCGGAGGAGCTGGACCTGCGGCGGCCGCTGCGCGCGGTGTGGCCGGCCGGGCAGCGGCCGGGCGGGCCGGCCCGGGAGCTGCTGGGGCTGACCCGGCGGTCCGCCAAGCCCGTGAGACCCGGACGGCCCGGGCGGCCGGTGAAGGCCGTGAAGCCCGTGAAGCCCGCGAACGCCACGAAGGCCGTGAAGCCCGCCAAGACGGTGAAGGCCGTGAAGCCCGCGAAGCCCGCGACGGCCTGAGGCTCACGGGCGACCGACCCTCGCGACCGTGCGCCCCCACCGGCCCGCCGCGCGGCCCCGGGAAAAAGTTGAGCGGAATACACTCAACTTAGTGCATGCTGTACGTAGCAGTAGTGAAGGACGACGAGGGAGGATCCCCCAGCAGTGGACGCGAGCAAGTTCACCACCAAGACGCAGGACGCCCTGTCCGCCGCGATCCGGCAGGCGGGCTCGGTCGGCAACCCGGACGTCAAGCCGGTGCACATCCTGATCGCCCTGCTGGAGCAGCCCGAGGGCATCGCCCGGCCCCTGCTGGAGGCGGTCGGGGCGAACGCGGCCCGGATCGACGCCGAGGCCCGCCGCCAGCTGACGGCCCTGCCCAGCGCGATGGGCTCCACGGTCGCCGCCCCGCAGCTCGCCCGGGACACCCTCGCCGTGCTCACCGAGGCCGGCAAGCGCGCGGACGACCTGGACGACCAGTACGTCTCCACCGAGCACCTGATGGTCGGCCTGGCCGCCGAGGGCGGTCCGGTCGCCGAGCTGCTGGTGCAGCAGGGCGCCACGCCCAAGGCCCTGCTCGCCGCCTTCAAGGACGTCCGGGGCAGCGGCCGGGTCACCTCGCCGGATCCGGAGGGCACCTACAAGGCCCTGGAGAAGTACGGCACCGACCTCACCCAGGCCGCCCGGGACGGCAAGCTCGACCCGGTGATCGGCCGGGACGTCGAGATCCGCCGGGTGGTCCAGGTGCTCTCCCGCCGGACGAAGAACAACCCGGTGCTGATCGGCGAGCCGGGCGTCGGCAAGACGGCCGTGGTCGAGGGCCTGGCCCAGCGGATCGTGGCCGGTGACGTTCCGGAGTCGCTGCGCGGCAAGCGGCTGGTCGCGCTGGACCTCGGCGCGATGGTCGCGGGCGCCAAGTTCCGCGGCGAGTTCGAGGAGCGGCTGAAGGCCGTCCTGAACGACATCAAGGCCTCCGACGGCCAGGTCGTCACCTTCATCGACGAACTGCACACCATGGTCGGCGCGGGCGCCGGCGGCGACTCCGCGATGGACGCCGGCAACATGCTCAAGCCGATGCTGGCCCGCGGCGAGCTGCGGATGGTCGGCGCCACCACGCTGGACGAGTACCGCGAGCGGATCGAGAAGGACCCGGCCCTGGAGCGCCGCTTCCAGCAGGTGCTGGTCGGCGAGCCCAGCGTGGAGGACTCGATCGCCATCCTGCGCGGCCTCAAGGGCCGGTACGAGGCGCACCACAAGGTGCAGATCTCGGACGCCGCCCTGGTCGCCGCGGCCACCCTGTCCAACCGCTACATCACCTCCCGGTTCCTGCCCGACAAGGCGATCGACCTGGTCGACGAGGCGGCCTCCCGGCTGCGGATGGAGATCGACTCCTCCCCGGTCGAGATCGACGAACTCCAGCGCGCCGTCGACCGGTTGCGGATGGAGGAGCTGGCCCTGGAGAAGGAGTCGGACCCGGCCTCGGTCGACCGGCTGGCCCGGCTGCGGCGCGATCTCGCCGACAAGAACGAGCAGTTGAGCGTGCTGACGGCACGCTGGGAGCAGGAGAAGAAGAGCCTCAACCGGGTCGGCGAGCTCAAGGAGCGGCTGGACGACCTGCACGGCGCGCTCGAACGGGCCCAGCGCGACGGTGACTTCGAGCGGGCCTCCAAGCTGATGTACGCGGAGATCCCGGCCGCCGAGACGGAGCTGGCCGAGGCCCAGGAGCGCGCCGCCGACCAGGACGCCTCCGCCTCGATGGTCAAGGAGGAGGTCGGCCCGGACGACGTGGCCGACGTGGTCGCCTCCTGGACGGGCATCCCGGCCGGTCGGCTGCTGGAGGGCGAGAGCGCCAAACTCCTGCGCATGGAGGAGGAGTTGGGCCGCCGTCTGATCGGTCAGGCGGAGGCCGTGCAGGCCGTCTCGGACGCGGTGCGGCGCACCCGTTCGGGCATCGCCGACCCGGACCGCCCGACCGGATCCTTCCTGTTCCTCGGCCCGACGGGCGTCGGCAAGACCGAACTCGCCAAGGCCCTGGCCGACTTCCTGTTCGACGACGAGCGGGCGATGGTCCGGATCGACATGAGCGAGTACGGCGAGAAGCACTCGGTCTCCCGGCTGGTCGGCGCCCCGCCCGGGTACATCGGCTACGAGGAGGGCGGCCAGCTCACCGAGGCGGTCCGCCGCCGCCCGTACAGCGTGGTGCTGCTGGACGAGGTCGAGAAGGCCCACCCGGAGGTCTTCGACGTACTGCTCCAGGTGCTGGACGACGGCCGGCTCACCGACGGCCAGGGCCGCACGGTGGACTTCCGCAACGCCATCCTGATCCTCACCTCCAACCTGGGCAGCCAGTTCCTGGTCGACCAGAGCACCCCGGAGGACAAGAAGAAGCAGCTGGTCCTGGACACCGTCCGGGCGGCGTTCAAGCCCGAGTTCCTCAACCGGCTGGACGACATCGTGGTCTTCGACCCACTGGGCACCGCCGAGCTCAGCCGGATCGTCGACCTCCAGGTGGCCCGCCTCGGCGAGCGGCTGCGCGAGCGGCGGCTCACCCTGGACGTCTCCGCGGCCGCCCGCGACTGGCTGGCACTCACCGGGTACGACCCGGCGTACGGCGCCCGCCCGCTGCGCCGGCTGGTGCAGTCCGCGATCGGCGACCAGCTGGCCCGGGCGATCCTGTCCGGCCAGGTGCACGACGGGGACACCGTCCTGGTCGAGCGGGACGAGGAGGGCGACCGGCTCACCGTCCGCGGCCGGGGGCCGCTGGAGAAGTAGCGGCACCGGGGCGGGCCGCTCCCTCGCACCGACGAGGGGGCGGCCCGCCCTGCGTGCGGTGGCGGCCCGCCCCGACCGGCCCCCTTGGCCGCGCCAGGCCCCGTTCCCCAGGACCGGACCGGGCCCCCTTGACCGCCCTCGCCGCGCCAGGCCCCCGCTCCCTAGTCCCCGGCGCCCCGCTGCCGCCGCGAGCGGTCGCGCCAGGCGCGTGCCAGCCGGTACAGCTCGGCCCCCTGCGACTCCGGCAGGCCCCAGGTCTGGGTGAGCAGCCGCAGGGTGGACACCCGGGGGCAGGACACCCCCCGCTCCAGGTCGCGGATCGACCGCACGCTCAGTCCGGACGCCTCGCCCAACTGCTCCTGCGTCATCCCCCGGTCCAGTCGGATGTCCCGCAGCAACGTCCCGAGCCGGCCACCCTCCCCGGTCACCGTACGCTCCATCCCTGCTCCCCCCTTCAGCCCGATCACCTCAACTCACCCTGTTCGCAAGGACTTTGCGTCAGACGAGTTTCGTCGCACGCTAACCGCATCCGGCCCGTACGGCAGCCGAACCCGGGCGCCGGGCGCGTGACTTGGCTCACGCACGCGCCCGGCGTGCGGACGTCCGGCGCAGCCCCGGCCACCGTGCGTGACGGCAGCCGGCGCCCGGCACCCCTCCCGCCGCCCTCCCCGGGTACTCCCCCGGGCATGCCTCCGGACCCTCCGCCCACCCCTCCCGACACCCCTTCGCACACCCCTCCGCCGGCCCCGGGACGAAGATCGACGCGCCCCCCGCCGCCCCTGTGAGCGGAGCCCCGAATGAGGCAGGATGGGAGGTGGAAAGGGCGGCCTCTCATTGCCGGCCACCACGTGCACTGAGGAAGAGGACCCCCATGAGCATCGACCCGTCGTCCATCCCGTCGTTCGGCGCGCCCCAGGGCGGCCAGCCCGGCGGCCAGGGCGGCCGGCCGGCCGGCCCTCCGCCGATCGTCGTCCCGGACCAGGCCCTGGTCACCCAGCTGCTCGACCAGATGCAGCTCAAGCACGTCGTGGACGAGGAGGGCGACCTCACCGCCCCCTGGGAGGGCTTCCGCGTCTACTACATGTTCCGCGGCGAGCAGAAGGAGCTCTTCGCGGTGCGCGCCTTCTACGACCGCGCGTACCCGCTGGAGAAGAAGGGCGAGATCCTCGACCTGATCGACGAGTGGAACCGCGAGACCCTCTGGCCCAAGGTGTACACCCACACCCACGAGGACGGCGTGGTCCGCCTGATCGGCGAGGCCCAGATGATCGTCGGCACCGGCGTCAACCTGGACTACTTCGTCACCACCACCGCGAACTGGACCCAGGCCGCGGTCGGCTTCGAGCAGTGGATCGTCGAGCGCCTCGGCCTGCAGAACGAGATCGAGGGCGAGGACGGCGAGGGTGAGGGCGGCGAGGAGGCCTGACCCAGGCCCCGGCACGCACCCCGCGGCCCGGCCGCCCGGCACCCGCCGGGCGGCCGGGCCGTTCCCGTTCCCGTTCCCTCTCCCGCTCCCGTTCCCTCTCCCGTGCGCCCCTCGTCCCGGGCACCGCCCTCGCACCCGTCGTCCTTGTCCCCGGCCCCCGGCTGGCCCAGGATGGCCCTGACGACGAGCCGTGAGGAGCCACCGATGGGTACCAGGCCGCTGCTGAACCGCCGACTGGCCGGGATGGGAACGACGATCTTCGCCGAGATGTCCGCCCTGGCCACGGCCACCGGCTCGATCAACCTCGGCCAGGGCTTCCCGGACACCGACGGGCCCGACGAGGTCCGCGAAGCGGCCGTCCGGGCGCTGCGCGAGGGCCGCGGCAACCAGTACCCGCCCGGCCCCGGCATCCCCGAGCTGCGGCAGGCCGTCGCCGAGCACCAGCAGCGCTTCCACGGCCTGACCTACGACCCGGACACCGAGGTGCTGGTCACCGCCGGCGCCACCGAGGCCATCGCGGCGGCCCTGCTCGCCCTGCTGGAACCCGGCGACGAGGTGATCGCCTTCGAGCCCTTCTACGACTCCTACGCCGCCTGCATCGCCATGGCCGGCGCCGACCGCGTCCCGCTCACCCTCCGGGCCCCGCACTTCCGCCCCGACCTGGACGAACTGCGGGCCCTGATCACCCCGCGCACCCGCCTCCTGCTGATCAACACCCCGCACAACCCCACCGGCACCGTCCTCACCGCCGACGAACTGCGCGGCATCGCCGAACTCGCCGTCGAGCACGACCTCCTGGTGATCACCGACGAGGTCTACGAACACCTCGTCTTCGGCACCGCCGCCCACCACCCCATCGCCGCCCTCCCCGGCATGCGCGAACGCACCGTCTCCATCTCCTCCGCCGGCAAGACCTTCTCCTTCACCGGCTGGAAGGTCGGCTGGGTCACCGCCGCCCCCGCCCTGGTCGCGGCCGTCCGCACCGCCAAGCAGTACCTCACCTACGTGAGCGCTGGCCCCTTCCAGTACGCCGTCGCCGAGGCGCTCCGCCTCCCCGACAGCTACTTCGACACGTTCCGGGCCGACCTGCTCCGGAAGCGGGACCTGCTGGTCGACGGACTCTCGGCGGCCGGCTTCCGGGTGTTCACCCCCGAGGGCACGTACTTCATCACCACCGACATCACTCCGCTCGGGGAGAAGGACGGCATGGAGTTCTGCCGTTCCCTGCCCGGGCGCTGCGGCGTCGTCGCCATCCCGAACGCGGTCTTCTACGACAACGCCGAGGCCGGCCAGAGCCTGGTCCGGTTCACCTTCTGCAAGAAGGACGAGGTCCTGGCCGAGGCGGTGACCCGCCTCCGGCAGCTCTGACCGGCGGCTGTGGGCGTGGACCCGGACAAGACTGACCATCAGCTCCTGCCGGTCGGGGAACGCCACGTGCGTCAGGCCGTACCACTGCTCCGGGGACAGCGGCCGACGTCACCCGCGGGACGGTAAGCGCCGTACACCGAGCCGGTCTTGAGGAAGCCGGCGTGGACGCGGTTGGTCTCACCGTCGGCGCCGTACGGTTCCGCCGGGCCGATCCCGACCGCCGTCACCGTCCCGGCCGAGGTCAGCAGCGGACGGTACACCTCCGCGGTCGACAACGCCCACCCCTTGATGTTCGAACCGGCCGCCACCCCGCCGGAGGGGCGCATCGCCCCTCCGCGCGGTTGCGACCGGCTACCGGCGCGCTTCGAGCGGCCGCGGCATCGGCGGAGCGGCGGGCAGGGGCCCAACGAGTCGGTGTTTCACGTGAGTTGGCGGCATGCCCCGGCTCGCCCGGCGGCTCGAACCGTGGGCCGCGCCGCGCCGTAGCCCGTAGCGGGTCGCTTTGTGCAAGGGGAGCGCGGCCATCCGGGGGTGCGATGCAGGAAAGGGGCGTGCGAGCGGGTTTTGCGCGCCCCCTTGGGCGGGACCAATTCTGGCCCGGCACGGGCTCCGGTTCGCCCTCAACTCCCCTGGATGGCATGCTCCTTTACTGCCGGTGAGGCAATTCCGGCGGCCTGTCCGGCACCTCCGGGCGGCCTCTCCACCCCTGTCCCGAAGGGCGGCGGCGCATGATGCGCGCGAAGAGCGCACTACCGGCGCACACGGCGCATGGGCCGGTGGCAGGGGCGCGCGCTGTGCAAAGTCGCACACCGGGTCGATCAGAGCCGGGAAGCAGGTGTGCTCGAAACGGTGAATGCTTGACAAAGTTGGGTAAATCACCGACGGACCCGGCGTATTCGTGCTTCTCTGCTGCTGAATCTCCAGCCGGAATCCTTCCTTCCACGGTCGGCCGCGCCCAGGGCCGCACAGCCACGAACAGCCTCGCCATCGCCTAGGCCTAGTCGCTGCTGCTCGGCGGGCGCGCACGGAGCTGAAACGCGGAGCCGAGCATGCTCACCACACTGCAGACCTCCTACACGGACACCCGCGCCGGTGACCTGGCCTGGTGCCTCGGCGGCGAACCGCTGCCCGCTCTCGCGGTTCGCGACCTGAGACTCGACGGCGGTCGCCCCGGCACCTCCGGCACCCTCCAGCTGCGGCTGCTGGGCGCTTCGCACCAGGTGGTGATCTCGGCCCGCCCCGGCGAATGCCTGGAGACCGTCGCCTGCCTGCCCGGCCGCCGCACCCCGCTGCCGGCCCGGGTGGCCAAGCAGGTCGGCGGCTGGGAGTACGAGTTCGCCGCCCGGATCGAGGCGCTGCCGCCGCACGACTTCGCGGCCCGCGCCCAGGAGCTGCTGGCGCTGGTCGACGGGCACCCGCGCGGCCTCGCCGGGGTCTTCCCGGGCGATCCGAGCGCGTTCACCGCGCTGGTCACCCAGGGCGGCACGGACCGCCTGCTCTGGCGGACCTGGCACGCCTACCCGCAGGAGGGGCAGCTGGTCTGCACCCGGTCCTCGCTGGTGGTGTCGGCGGCGTGACCTCGCACGACCCGGGCGGCCGGGGCCCGGGCGCCCAGAGCCCGGACGGCAGCGCCGATCCGGGCGTACGGTACCCAGTACAAAACTGTCAATCGTACGCAGGAACGATTCGTCAATCCAAAGGCTCTCGCTGTCCGTCGGATGGGCGCAGCGGTCCGTCCCGCACGTCCCCTAGCGTTTGTTCGTGATCAATCATCCGGCCGGTCCGCCCGCACGCCCGCGAGTGGACCTCGACGACGGCGCCCCACCCCGGCCCGGGCGCAGCCTCACCCCGCTGCCCGCCCGCCGTCGCTCCCGGTTGCGCGACCGCCCCCGGCTCGCCCGGCTGACCGTCCTGCTGGCCGCCTTCGTCTGCGCGGCCTGCGGACTCGTCTACGAACTCGAACTCGTGGCGCTCGGCGACTACCTGCTCGGCGACACCGTCACCCAGACCTCGGTCGTGCTCTCCGTCATGGTGTTCGCGATGGGCCTCGGCTCGCTGCTCGCCAAACGCCTCACCCGCCGACCGGCGACCGCCTTCGCCCTGGTCGAGTGCGCGCTCGCGGTCACCGGCGGACTCTCCGTCCTCGCGCTGTACTCCTGCTGGGCGTGGATCGGTCACTACCAGGCCGCGATGGTCGGCCTCACCTGCCTGATCGGCATCCTGATCGGCGCCGAGATCCCCCTGTTGATGACCCTCATCCAACGGATCCGGCGGGAGGACGCCGGACGCGCGGTCGCCGACCTGTTCGCCGCCGACTACGTGGGCGCGCTGATCGGCGGCCTCGCCTTCCCGTTCCTGATCCTCCCCCTCCTCGGCCCCGGTGACGGTGCGCTGCTCACCGGGGCGGTCAACGCCGTCGCCGGGTCCGCCGTGGTGCTCTGGCTGTTCCGGGAGGAGCCCGCGCCCCGGATACGACGGCTGCTCTGGGCCGGCTGCACGCTCGTCCTCGCCGTGCTGGCGGCCGCCGCGGTGGGCTCCGACGCGGTCGAACGCGCCGCCCGGCACGCCCTCTACGGGGACCAGGTCCGCTACGCCGCCCGCAGCCGGTTCCAGGAGATCGTGCTCACCGGCCCCGCCGAAGGCCCGCTCCGGCTCTACCTCGACGGACGGCTCACGGTCTGCGGGCCGGACGCCTACCGGGGCGACGAGGCGCTCGTCCACCCCGCGATGGGCGCCGGGGCGGACACCCGGGTCCTGCTGCTCGGCGGCGGGGACGGCCTCGCCCTGCGGGAGGTGCTGCGGCACCGGGGCGTCCGCTCCGTCCGGCTGGTCGACGCCGACCCGGCGCTCCCCCGGCTCGCCCGCACCGACCCCGGGCTCGCCGCCCTCGGTGACCACGCGATGGACGACCCCCGGGTCCGCACCACCGCGGCCGACCCGATGGCCTGGCTGCGCGGCGCACCCGACGAGGAGTACGACGTGGTGCTCGCCGACCTGCCCGCCCCCTCGGACGGCGGCCCGGTCAAGTTCCACTCCCAGGAGTTCTACGGCCTCGCCGCCCGCCTGCTGGCCCCCGGCGGCCGGATCGCCGTCCGGGCCGGCCAGGACGAAGGCGGGGGCGGCGGGGGCGGCGGGGGCGGCGGCCAGGGCCACGGGGACGGCAGCGGCGACGGGAACGACGGCGGGAGCGGCCTCTGGCGGATCGAGTCGGGGCTGCGGGCCGTCGGACTGCAGACCACCCCGTACGCGGTCCGGGGCAGCGCCACCGCCTCCTGCCGCCCCGGGCCACCGGACCGGGCCCAGGACTTCCTGCTCGCCGCCGCAGCCCCGCCCCCGCTCGCCCTCGCCCCCGACGCCCCACCGCCCCGCGCGCTCACCACCGAGACCCTGCGCAGCTCCGCCGACCGCCTCACCGCCCGCCGCCCGGCGCACCCCCCGGCCCCGCTCACCCTCCTGGGGCCGCGCTGAGACGGGGAGAGGGCTGCGGGGAAAGTCGGGCGGTGGTGGGTAGGGACCGGGCCCGGCCCAGTCGGTAGGCTCCGTGGCATGGAGCATGAGGTTGTCGTCCCGATGTCCGCAGAGCTGGTGCAGCAGGCCTTGCAGGATCCCGCGCTGCTGGCGCGGAGCGTGCCGGGGCTGAGCACCGAGCCGGCCGCGGTCGGGGCCGGGCCGGCCGAGGAGATCGGCGGACGGCTGAAGGTGCGGATCGGCGGCTCCACGATCACCTACAAGGGCGTGCTGTCGCTGATCGAGGGCCGGGGCGGCGTGCTGACCGTGCTCGCCGAGGGGCAGGAGGCCCGGGGCGACGGTGAGGCGACCGCCACCGTCCGGGTCAGTGTCGTGGACGGCGCCGAGGACGGCACCGCGACCGTCCGTTTCACCGGGGACCTGAGCGCCACCGGCCGGCTGACCGAGTTCGACGCCGAGACCCTCGACGCCACCGGACGTCGGCTGCTGGAGCGCTTCGCCACCGCGCTGACCTCACCGGACGCCCCTGCGGAGGTCGACGAGGAGGGCACCGACGAGGCGGGGACCACCGAGCCCACCGCGGCCGCCGAGCCCACCGAGCACGACCACGGGACCGCCGAGAACGCGGACAAGAACGAGGACGAGGACGAGGACGACGACACGGACGAGGACGGCCCCGGCGCCGAGGTGGTCTTCATCGAGGACCGCCAGGACCAGCCCGGCGACGACCTCGACGACGACCTCTCCGACCTGATCGCCTTCTCCGACGCCGACGCCGAGCGCTTCGGCCTCCCCACCGGCTCCGTCGACGACGACAGCGACGACGACTCCCCGGCAGCCGCGGCCGGCGGTCCCGACTCCGACGCCGATGCCGACGACGTCGACGAGCACGACGAGGCCGACCCCCGGGACGGCGTCGCCGAGGAGCTCCCCGTCGAGCCGCTGTTCGCCTACGAGGACGAGCCGGAGCTCAGCGGCCCGGTGCGCCGCAGCATCGTCGGCCGCTCGGCCGAGGAGGTGGACCACGCCCCGCCGCGCGGCCGGTACGCCCCGGCGCTGCCGGCCCGCAGCGCGCGGGCCCGGGCGGCGTCCCGCTGGGGTGGCGAGGCCGGCGGCATCGTGGTGCCCGGCACCGGCGGCCGCAGCGCGGTGCCGTGGGTGATCGGCGGCTCGGTGGCCCTGCTGGGCGGTGCCGTGGTGCTGGTCAGGGCGCTGCGTCGGCGCTAGTCGCGGGCGCCGGGTGGGCGTTCAGGGCCTAGACTGAACGCTCATGAGCAACGACCGCGACGCCCTGCTGGCACAGATCAAGGACAAGGCCGTCGTGCACGGCAAGGTCACCCTTTCCTCCGGCAAGGAGGCCGACTACTACGTCGACCTGCGCCGGATCACGCTGGACGGCGAGGCCGCCCCGCTGGTCGGCCGGGTGATGCTGGACGCGACCTCGCACCTGGAGTACGACGCCGTCGGCGGGCTGACCCTGGGCGCCGACCCGGTGGCGGCCTCGATGCTGCACGCCGCCGCCGCCCGCGGGCGCACGCTGGACGCCTTCGTGGTCCGCAAGGCGGGCAAGGCGCACGGCCTCCAGCGGCGGATCGAGGGCCCGGAGGTCAAGGGCCGCCGGGTGCTGGCCGTCGAGGACACCTCCACCACCGGCGGCTCGGTGCTGACCGCCGTCGAGGCGCTGCGCGAGGCGGGCGCCGAGGTGGTCGGCGTCGCGGTGATCGTCGAGCGCGGTGGCGCGGGCGCCGTCCAGGAGCAGGGCCTGGAGTACGTGACCGCGTACACCCTGGACGACCTGGGCCTCTGACCCGATCGACGAGCCCGTTCGACGGACCCGTTCGACGGCGGGACCCCGAGCAGCACGGAGACCCCGAACACCACGGAGGGCCGGGTCCTGTTTCACGTGAAACACGTGGAACAGGACCCGGCCCTCCGTCGTACGCGCCGTGAACGAAGGCGTGGCCGTGGGCGTCAGCCGCGCCGGTGCCGCCCGCCGGCGCTCTGCACGGTGTCGGCGGCCGGGGTCTCGACGAGGCCGGCCTTCTTCTTCTTGCGCTCCCGCACGACCTCGATCAGGATCGGCGAGATCGACAGCAGCACGATCAGCAGCACCGCCGGGATCAGGTACTTGTCGATCACCGGGGCGAGCGCGTCGCCGAAGAAGTACCCGATCAGCAGCATGGACTCGGTCCAGAGCACGCCGCCGATGACGTTCCACACGAAGAAGGTCCTGGCCGGCATCTCCAGGGTGCCGGCGACCGGGTTGAGGAAGGTCCGGACGATCGGCATGAAGCGGGCCAGCACCACGGCCTTGCCCGAACCGAACTTGTTGAAGTACTCCTCCGCCTTCAGCACGTACTCGCGGCGGAAGATCTTCGAGTCCGGCTTGTCGAACATCCTCGGTCCGACCTTGGCCCCGAGCAGGTGCCCGAGCTGGGCGCCGGCGATCGCGGCGACCGGGCAGCCGATCAGCAGCACGGCGATCGGCAGCTTGGCGCCGTCGCCGAGCACCGAGGAGGCGGCGTTCGAGGCGGCGACACCACCGATGATCAGCAGCGAGTCGCCCGGGAAGAAGAAGCCGACCAGCAGGCCGGTCTCCGCGAAGATGATCGCGATCAGCCCGATGGCGCCGACGGACGAGATCAGGGATTTGGCGTCGAGCAGATTGACGGCCAGCTGGTTGTAGTCCACGGGCGCAGGATAGCGGTCGTACCTTTCCGGCGACGTCCGGCAGACGTCCGGCCGACGTCCGGCCGGGGCCCGTCGGCGCCCGCCGGCCCCGTCCCGGGAGCACCGGCGGGTTCCGGCCGGGCCACCCGCCGCGACGTCCCGACAGGCGGGCTCCTGCTGACCTGCGGGCACGAGTCTGGGAGGATGGCACCGGCGTCCGGTCCGCAGCGGCCCACCACCCTCATGGCCGTACCGCGGAGGTCGCCTCGAACCTTGGTGCCGGAGAGCCACACCGCAGCGCCGCGCGTCGGCGGGCCGGCACGGAGTCGTCACGAAGGCGTACACAGCGTCGGACAGCACCGTCCGTACGCCGCAACCCGACAGGAGCGGATCGCATGCCCATCGCAACTCCCGAGGTCTACAACGAGATGCTGGACCGGGCCAAGGCGGGCAAGTTCGCCTACCCGGCCATCAACGTCACCTCGTCGCAGACCCTGCACGCCGCGCTGCGTGGTTTCGCCGAGGCCGAGAGCGACGGCATCATCCAGATCTCGACCGGTGGCGCGGAGTTCCTGGGCGGCCAGCACAACAAGGACATGGTGACCGGCGCCGTCGCGCTCGCCGAGTTCGCGCACATCGTCGCCGCCAAGTACGACATCACCGTCGCGCTGCACACCGACCACTGCCCGAAGGACAAGCTGGACGGCTACGTCCGCCCGCTGCTGGCAGTCTCCGCCGAGCGCGTGGCCAAGGGCGAGAACCCGCTGTTCCAGTCGCACATGTGGGACGGCTCGGCCGAGACCCTCTCGGACAACCTGGCCATCGCCCGGGAGCTGCTGGCCCAGGCCGCCGCCGCCAAGATCATCCTCGAGGTCGAGATCACCCCGACCGGTGGCGAGGAGGACGGCGTCACCCACGAGATCAACGACGAGCTGTACACCACCGTCAACGACGCCGTGCGCACCGCCGAGGCGCTGGGCCTGGGCGAGCAGGGCCGCTACCTGCTGGCCGCCTCCTTCGGCAACGTGCACGGCGTCTACAAGCCGGGCAACGTCGTGCTGAAGCCCGAGCTGCTGCGCGAGCTGCAGGACGCGATCGGCAAGCAGTACGGCAAGACCGACCCGTTCGACTTCGTCTTCCACGGCGGCTCGGGCTCCACCGCCGAGGAGATCGCCACCGCGCTGGAGAACGGCGTCGTGAAGATGAACCTGGACACCGACACCCAGTACGCCTTCACCCGCCCGGTGGCCGGCCACATGTTCGCCAACTACGACGGCGTGCTGAAGGTCGACGGCGAGGTCGGCAAGAAGAACACCTACGACCCGCGCACCTGGGGCAAGCTGGCCGAGGCCGGCATGGCCGCCCGCGTGCGCGAGGCCGCCGAGCAGCTGCGTTCGGCCGGCAAGCGCCTGAAGTAACGGTCGTCCGGCGTCACGGGCGCCGGTGACGACGAGTGCCCCCGGTGGATCGATCCACCGGGGGCACGGTCACGTCCTGGGCGTTCCCACGACTCGGAGCCACGGCCCGGACCCACAGCCCGTCCCTACAGCTCGGGGCCGCAGCCCGTCCCTACAGCACGGACGACGGCTTGAGCTCGGTGTACGCCTCCGCGCTGCTGTCCTTCAGGAACTGCCAGCAGCGGGCCTCCTCCTCGGTCTCCTTGATCGCGCCGGCCGCCCGGGCGAGCGCCGCCAGGCAGCGCAGGAAGCCGCGGTTGCCGCGGTGCTCCCACGGCACCGGCCCGTGGCCCTTCCAGCCGGCGCGGCGCAGCGCGTCCAGGCCGCGGTGGTAGCCGGTCCGGGCGTAGGCGTAGGACTCGACGGGGCGGCCGGCCGCGAAGGCGTCGTCGGCGAGCATGGCCCAGCCTAGGCAGAAGGCCGGGAACTCGGCGACCACCTGGGTCGGTGAGGCCGACTCCTCCGCCAGCATCCGGTAGGGCTGCTCGTCCTCCGGAAGGAGAGTCGGTTCGGGGCCGTCGAGAAGATTCCTGTGAATCGCCATGCAGTGCAGTCTGCCATCCGCGACGCAGGGGTCAACCGCCCCGGTCGTGATCGGCGGGCTCCGCCGGGGGCGGCGGTCGAACCGATGTCTGCATACCACGTATGTAGACATTCACCCGTTCGCATGCCAAGGTGTCGCCGTGCCCGCCGCAAGACCCGCCCGCAGACGGACCGACCCGCCCGGGAAGGCCCGCAGCGGCCGCCGACGCCGCCGCCGAGCACGCCGCCGGATCGGCCCTGGCATGCTCACGGCACTGCTGGCCGCCCTGGCGGTCCTGGGCGCCGCGGTCCTCGTGCTGACCGACACCCCGGACCGGCCCGCCCCGGCCGCCCAGGCCCGGATCGCCCCGCCCGCCGAGCCACCGGCCGCCCCGTCACCGGAGGCGACGCCGACCGGGACCCCCGCGCCCACCCCCACGCCCACCCCGACCCCGACGGCGTCCGCCACCCCCACCGGGCCCGACCCCGGCCCCGCCAAGGGCACGGGCACCTTCAGCATCGCCCCCGCCAGCGCCAAGCCGGTGGGCCGCGGCACCGTACGCCGCTACCGGGTGGAGGTCGAGGACGGCATCGGCATCGACGCCCCGGCCGCCGCCGCACAGATCCACGGCATCCTCGGCGACCGCCGCGGCTGGACCAACGACCGCAGGAACGGCTTCCAGCTGGTCGCCGGCGGCTCCTACGACTTCACCGTGAAGATCGCCTCGCCCGCCACCGTGGACAAGATCTGCGGCGCCTCCGGCCTGGACACCCACGGCGAGGTGAACTGCAACGTCGGCAACCAGGTGCTCGTCAACTCCAAACGCTGGAACACCGGTTCACCCCAGTTCAGCGGCCCGTTGGACGACTACCGGGCGCTCATCGTCAACCACGAGGTCGGCCACCGGATCGGCCACGGCCACGAGACCTGCCCCGGCCCGGGCAAGCCGGCGCCCGCGATGATGCAGCAGATCTACGGCCTCAAGGGCTGCACCCCGAACGCCTGGCCGTACACGGCGGACGGCACCTACCTGAGCGGCCCGGCCGTCCCGTAGCTCTGTACCGCAACGGAGTTGAGACCTGACCGGCGAACCCCCGGCACCGCGGCCGCCTACCCTGCGAGCATGACCGCCGCCCAACGCCGAAGGCTCACCGCCGTGTTCGCCGCCGCCGGAATCTCCCTCGGCGCCGCCGCCTGCTCGTCCGCACCTTCCATCGGCACCACCACCGGCACCGGACTCAGCTACGACCGCGTCCGGTCGACCGCCCTGGACCTGGTCAGGAACAAGTCCACCGACTGCCCGTTCGGCCTCGACCTCGCGAAGGCCGCGGCCGTCGCCGGGATCGGCGGCACCGTCACCCCGGCCGTGACGGACGGACGCTCCGTCACGGGCAACGCGGGCGACGGCGTCCCGGCCGCGCCCTGGCCGTCCGGGGTCACCCATCCGCCGACGATGACCGAGATGCCCGCCACTCCCCCGAGCGCCGACATCACCTGCTCCTACCGCCTCGGCGGATCCACCGTCGAGGTCGACCTGCTGGCCAGCTCGAGGAACGACGCCGCGGTCAGCCTGGCGCTGCCGCTGATCCAGCGCAACGGGCGGCTCAGTGTGGACCAGCTGACCCGGTTCGCCCAGAACCGGCCCGCCGTCGGTCGGACCGCGCTCGCCTCGGACGGGGGCACCGTCGCGGTCGCCCGGATCGCGCTCAAGGGCGAGGGCGACCTGATGCTGCTGCTCTCCGAGGCCCCCGACAGCCCGGTCGTGAACGGGGAACTCGCCGGCGAACCGCTGCGCAAGGCCGCCGAGTCCCTGGCCGGGCAGGTCCACTGAGGCACTCAGCCCAGGACCGGCAGGTACTCCCCCAGGTCGCTGCGCTCCCCCGAGGCGGACACCCCGTGGTCCGCCACCGCCGCCGCCCAGGGGAGCCGGCCGGTGGCCAGCCGGATCCAGGTCAGCGGGTCGGTCTCGACCACGTTCGGCGGGGTGCCCCGGGTGTGCTTGGGGCCCGGTACGGCCTGGACCACCGCGTACGGCGGGACCCGCAGCTCGACCGCGCCGCCGGGCACCTGCTCGGCGAAGGCGTCCGCCAGCAGCCGGGTGACGGCGGCGACGGCCTGCCGGTCGTGCGGGAAGGCCTCCGGGCCGAGGGCGGCGGCCAGGTCGTCGGCGTGCACCACCGTCTCCACCAGCCGGGTGACCAACAGGTCGGCGAGCGTCATCGAGCCGAGCCGGATCTCGAACCGCCGCACCGAGTCGGCGGCTTCGGGCCGCTCCAGCAGCCCGGTCAGCGCGTCGGCGGCCCGCCCGAAGGCCGCCGCCACCGCGGCCGCGTCCCCGGCGAAGTCCGCTGCGGACCGCTCCCGGGCCTGCTCGTCCAACAGCGGCGCCACCGTGCCGACCGCGGCCACCCAGCCCGGCAGGCCGAGCGGCGGACGCCCCTGCAGCGGATCGTCCAGGTGCGCGGGAACGAAGTCCAACTGGACGGCCAGGTGCGCCAGCAGCTCCCGGACGCTCCACTCCCCCAGCCTGGTCGGCAGGTCCAGCTGCGCGTCGGTGAGGCCCGCCACGGCGGCGCGCAGCGCCCCGGTCTGGGCGGCCAGCGCGGCGCGGACCTTCTGCGGCTGGTACGTACGGGACTTGGCAGGCATGGGGCCCAACATACGCCGAGGGGCGGACGGTTCACCGGAACCGTCCGCCCCTCGGGTAGCGGGATCAGGCGAGCAGGGCCTCGATGACGCCGGTGTGGGCGTCCTTCAGCTCGGCCAGCGTGACGCTGAACTGCCCCTGGACGTCGATGCTGTCGCCGTCCACGACACCGATCCGGGCGGCCGGCAGGCCACGCGCGGTGCACATGTCGTTGAAGCGGAGCTCCTCGCTGCGCGGCACCGCCACGACGGCGCGGCCGGCCGACTCCGAGAACAGCAGGACGAACGGGTCGGTGCCCTCGGGCACGACGATCCGCGCGCCGTGGCCGCCCTTGAGGCAGCTCTCCACGAGCGCCTGGCCGAGACCGCCGTCGGAGAGGTCGTGCGCGGCGTCGATCATGCCGTCGCGCGAGGCGGCGATCAGGATGTCGCCGAGCAGCCGCTCACGCTCCAGGTCCACCACGGGCGGCAGGCCGCCGAGGTGGTCGTGGACGACCTGCGACCAGGCCGAGCCGCCGAGCTCGTCCGCCGTGTCGCCGAGCAGGTAGAGCAGCTGCCCCTCCTCGGCGAAGGCGACCGGGGTGCGCCGGGTGACGTCGTCGATGACGCCGAGCACCGCGACCACCGGGGTCGGGTGGATGGCGACCTCGCCGGTCTGGTTGTACAGCGAGACGTTGCCGCCGGTGACCGGGGTGCCGAGCACCAGGCAGGCGTCGGCCAGACCGCGGGTCGCCTCGGCGAACTGCCACATCACATCCGGATCCTCGGGGGAACCGAAGTTGAGGCAGTCGGAGACGGCGAGCGGCTTGGCGCCGCCGGCCGCGACGTTGCGGTAGGCCTCGACCAGGGCCAGCTGGGCGCCGGTGTACGGGTCCAGCTTGGCGTAGCGGCCGTTGCCGTCGGTGGCGACCGAGACGCCGAGGTTGGTCTCGTCGTCGATCCGGATCATGCCCGAGTCCTCGCCGTGCGAGAGCACGGTGTTGCCGAGCACGTAGCGGTCGTACTGGTCCGTGATCCAGGACTTGGAGGCCTGGTTCGGGTGGCTCGCGACCTTCAGCAGGTCGGCCTTGAGGCCCTCGCCGGTGGTCGGGCGGGCCAGCCGCTCGGCAGTGGGGGCGTCGGCCTGGAGCGCGTCCTGCCAGCTCGGACGGGCGTACGGGCGCTGGTAGACCGGGCCGTCGTGGGCGACGGTGCGCGGGGGCACGTCCACCACGAGCTCGCCGTGCCAGAAGATCTCCAGGCGCTCGCCGTCGGTCACCTCGCCGATGACGTTGGCGATGACGTCCCACTTCTCGCAGATCTCCAGGAAGCGGGCGACCTTGTCGGGCTCGACGATCGCGCACATGCGCTCCTGCGACTCGCTCATGAGGATCTCCTCCGGCGAGAGCGTGTGGTCGCGCAGGTGCACGGTGTCCAGGTCGATCCGCATGCCGCCGGACCCGGCCGAGGCCAGCTCGCTGGTGGCGCAGGACAGACCGGCGCCACCGAGGTCCTGGATGCCCTTGACGAGCTTCTCCCGGAAGATCTCCAGGGTGCACTCGATCAGGAGCTTCTCCTGGAACGGGTCGCCGACCTGGACGGCCGGGCGCTTGGCCGGCTTGGTGTCGTCGAAGGTCTCGGAGGCCAGCACCGAGACGCCGCCGATGCCGTCACCGCCGGTGCGGGCGCCGTACAGGATGACCTTGTTGCCGGCCCCGGAGGCCTGCGCGAGGTGGATGTCCTCGTGCTTCATGACGCCCACGCACAGCGCGTTGACCAGCGGGTTGCCCTGGTAGCAGGAGTCGAAGACGACCTCGCCGCCGATGTTCGGCAGGCCCAGGCAGTTGCCGTAGCCGCCGATGCCCGCGACGATCCCGGGCAGCACCCGACGGGTGTCCGGGTGGTCGGCCGCACCGAAGCGCAGCGGGTCCATCACGGCGACCGGGCGGGCGCCCATCGCCAGGATGTCGCGCACGATGCCGCCGATGCCGGTGGCCGCGCCCTGGTAGGGCTCGATGTACGACGGGTGGTTGTGCGACTCGACCTTGAAGGTCACCGCGTAGCCCTGGCCGACGTCGACCACGCCGGCGTTCTCGCCGATGCCGACGAGCATCGCGTCCGAATCGGGCTTCTTCTCGCCGAACTGCTTCAGGTGGACCTTGCTGCTCTTGTACGAACAGTGCTCGGACCACATGACCGAGTACATCGCGAGTTCGGCGCCGGTCGGGCGGCGGCCGAGAATCTCCCGGATGCGCGCGTACTCGTCCTCCTTGAGGCCGAGTTCGGCCCAGGGCTGGGCCGCGTCCGGGGTCTGCTCGGCGTTCTTGACGGTGTCGAGGCTCATCAGGCGTTCACCAGCTGCTTCAGGACGGAAGTGAAGAAGCCCAGGCCCTCGGTGCTCGGACCGGTGAGCGGCTCCACGGCGTGCTCCGGGTGCGGCATCAGGCCGACGACATTGCCGGCGGCGTTGCTGATGCCGGCGATGTCGCGGTACGAACCGTTCGGGTTGACGTCGAGGTAACGGGCCACGACCCGGCCCTCCGCCTCCAGCTCGTCCAGGACGTGCGCGTCGGCGACGAAGCGGCCCTCGCCGTTCTTCAGCGGGACGACGATTTCCTGGCCGACCGAGTAATCCCCGGTCCAGGCGGTGTCCGCGTTCTCGATCCGCAGCTTCTGGTCGCGGCAGATGAAGTGCAGCGAGTCGTTCCGGGTGAGCGCGCCCGGCAGCAGGTGCGATTCGCAGAGCACCTGGAAGCCGTTGCAGATACCCAGCACCGGCATTCCGAGCCGCGCCTGCTCGATGACGGTCTCCATGACCGGCGAGAACCGGGAGATCGCGCCGCAGCGCAGATAGTCGCCGTAACTGAATCCGCCGGGCAGGACGACGGCGTCGACCTGGTGGAGATCCTTGTCACGGTGCCAGAGGGCGACCGGCTCCGCGCCGGCCAGGCGGACCGCGCGCTGGGCGTCGCGGTCGTCGAGGGATCCAGGGAAAGTGACGACGCCTACGCGGGTGGTCACTTCACGCCCCCGGCGACGGAGGAGGCCGAAACCTCGGTCTCCTCGACCCGGACGGTGAAGTCCTCGATCACGGTGTTGGCGAGAAAGGTCTCGGCGGCTTCGCGGATACGGGCGAGCGCGGCGTCATCGACCGGACCCTCCAGCTCCAGCTCGAAACGCTTGCCCTGGCGGACGTCGGCGATCCCGGTGAATCCGAGACGGGGCAGTGCACGCTGCACCGCCTGTCCCTGGGGGTCGAGGATCTCCGGCTTGAGCATGACGTCGACTACGACGCGTGCCACTGGCACTCCCGGTGGTGTCTTCGGTGAGGCGGGGGAACTCCAGACTACCGGCCGTTCGGGGGAGGATTGCTGGCCGGGGCGGGTGACGCGCGTAGACCCAGGACCCTTACGCCACAAGGGATCCGGCCCCCCGACCCCCCGCCCGGGCCGGTCCGTTTCCCGGGATTCGGGGCCCCGAACGGGGATGCCCGAAGAACACCCGAATACGGCACTTGGGGACGGATCCTCCCGTCCCGCACTCGGGTATCCGACAGTCACACGAAGACTCGTGAATATCCGGAAAAGAATGCCGGACTCTTCGATTTCGACCCCCTTCGGGTGCAGAATAGGGCCACCTGTCGCGGTAAGTGCCGCGTATCCGGCAGGCCACCAGGCCTGCCCGTGTGCGCTTGCGCGACGTGGTGCACATCAGGCCGCCCTTCGCACTCCGCGAACCGGCTGCCGAATTGCCCGAGAGGATTGACACCCATGGCTCAGCGTGTAGTTGTCACGCTCTCCGACGACCTGGACGGCGGCGCCGCCGCGGAAACCGTCCACTTCGGCGTCGACGGGAAGTCGTACGAGATCGACCTGTCCGTGGACAACGCGGAAAAGCTGCGGGAGGCCCTCGCTCCGTTCGTCGCCGCCGGCCGTCGCCAGAGCCGCACCGGAAAGTCCTTCCGCCGCACCGCACTCACTCCGGACCCGGCCGCCGTGCGCGCCTGGGCCCTGTCCCGCGGCATGGAACTTCCGGCCCGCGGCCGCATCCCCAAGCACGTGTACGAGGCGTTCGCCGAGGCGAACTGATCCCGTCGGGGCAGTGCCCCGGTCGCCCCGCCCGCCTGGACCGAAAGGGTGGGGCGACCACCCCGAACGATGCTGTAGAGTATTCCTCGTCGCCGCAACGGGAGATCCCAAGAGGCGGCGGGTGCCTCATCAAGCACCATGCGGACGTAGCTCAGTTGGTAGAGCATCACCTTGCCAAGGTGAGGGTCGCGAGTTCGAATCTCGTCGTCCGCTCGCAGTGCGCGAGCACCGTACAACTCAATAGTTTGACCATGCGGACGTAGCTCAGTTGGTAGAGCATCACCTTGCCAAGGTGAGGGTCGCGAGTTCGAATCTCGTCGTCCGCTCCAGTACGAAGGCCCCCTCGATCGAGGGGGCCTTCTGCGTATTCCGGTGACTTCCCCGCCATTCCCGCCCATTCCCCCCATGACATTTGTCATCGCCGACCCGTGGATCCGCACCGCCCGTTGATGACGGCGCGCACTGCCCGGACCGCCCCGGCGGCGGAAGGCTTGGGGACATGGAAACGAGCCAGCCCGCCCGCCCCGGCGACCACGTGATCGAGGTCACCGACCTGCACCGCCACTACGGCACCGGTGCCACCGAGTACCAGGCCGTCCGCGGTGTCGACCTCACCGTCGGCCGCGGCGAGCTGTTCGCCCTGCTGGGCACCAACGGCGCCGGCAAGACCTCCACCATGGAGGTCATCGAGGGCCTGGCCGCGCCCGGCGCCGGCAGCGTCCGGGTGCTCGGCCACGACCCCCACCGGGAGCGCGCCGCCGTCCGCCCGCGGATCGGCATCATGCTCCAGGAGGGCGGCTTCCCCGGCGAGCTCACCGCCGCCGAGACCGGCCGCGCCTGGGCCGGGCTGACCAGCGGCGCCCGCCCGGTCGCCGAGGCGCTGGACCTGGTCGGGCTCGGCCACCGCGCCGACGTCCGGGTCAAGCAGCTGTCCGGCGGCGAACGGCGCCGGCTCGACCTCGCGATGGCCCTGCTCGGCCGCCCCGAGGTGCTGTTCCTGGACGAGCCCAGCACCGGCCTCGACCCGGAGGCGCGCGCCGCCGTCTGGCGACTGGTCCGCGAACTGCGCGCCCAGGGCACCACGGTGCTGCTCACCACCCACTACCTGGAGGAGGCCGAGGAGCTCGCCGACCGGCTGGCCATCATGCACGGCGGCCGGATCGTCACCACCGGCACCGTCGCCGAGGTGATCGCCGGCCGGCCCTCCCGGATCACCTTCGAACTGCCCGAGTTCGCCGGGGCCCCGCTGCCCGTCCTGGCGGGGGCCGAGTTCACCGTCGACGGCCGCAAGGTCACCGTGCAGAGCACCGGCCTCCAGGACACCCTCACCGACCTGCTCGGCTGGGCCCGCCACCACGGGATCGCGCTCGGCGCCCTGGACGCCCGCAGCGCCTCGCTGGAGGAGGCCTTCCTCGCCATCGCCGCCGAGGCCGCCCACCAGGCCCCGCCCCGGGCCCCCGTCCGTCCCGCCCGCCGCCGCCTGATCGGATCCGCCCGATGACCACCGCCGCCCCCGTCAAGGGTTCCACCACCACCGGCCCGCAGAGCACCACCGCCCGCCGCCTGCTCGCCCTCGGCCGCGCCGAGGCCACCCTGCTGCTGCGCAACCGCACCGCGCTCTTCACCGCCGTGCTGCTGCCCGTGGTGCTGATCGGCAGCCTCCACGGCGTGCTCAAGCAGCAGGCCGACACCAACCCCGGGCTGGACGTCCACTCGATGCTGGTCTACGGGTCGGTCGGGATGGTCCTGGCCTTCGTCGTCTACTACAACCTGACCGCCTCGTACGTCGGGCGGCGCGGCGAACTGGTGCTCAAGCGGCTGCGCACCGGCGAGGCCCGGGACCTGGAGATCCTGCTCGGCACCGCCGTCCCCTCGCTCACCCTCGGGCTGTCCATGGCCGCCCTGATCGGCGTCGGCGGCAGCCTCGGCCTGCACCTGGCGGTGCCGGTGAACCCGCTGCTGATGCTGCTCGGCCTGCTGCTGGCACTGGCCACCATGATCGCGCTGGCCGCGCTGTCCAGCGCCTTCACCAGGACCGTCGAGAGCGCGGGCATCACCACCCTGCCGGTCCTGCTGGTCATGCAGTTCGGCTCCGGCCTGTTCGTCCCGCTGGAGGTCATGCCAGCGCAGCTGGCCGACGTCTGCCGACTGCTGCCGACCACCCCGGCCTTCCAGCTGATCCGGGTCGGCTGGTTCGGCACCGACGGCTCGGCCGCCCCGACCGACTTCCTCGGCAGCTGGGGCGCGGCCGCCCCGCACCTGGTCACCGGGTCCATCTGGCTGGGTCTGGCGGTCTGGGGCGCGGTGCGCTACTTCCGCTGGGAGCCGCGCCGCTGACCGGGGCGGACTCCGGAAGACCCACCCCGGACGGCCTCTGGTATGAAGGCGGAGCACTGATCGTGGCCGAACGGGGGGCGGAAGAGTTGAGGATGCGGTCACCGCTCGGCGGCTGGCGACGGCTGAGCAAGCCTCAGCGCACCGAGTTCTACCTCCGCTGGTGCCTCTACCTGATGGCCCTGTTCCTGCTGCCCGGGGTGCTGTTCGCGGTCGGCGGCGGTGCCGGCCCGACCGGGCACGGCCCCGCGGTCCGGGTGTCCCTCCTGATCGGCCTCGCCACCACCCTGGTGCTGCTGCGGACCTTCCGGGTGACCTTCGACCACTACCTGCGGCGCCCCACCGACCACCGGCGCTGGATCGCCCTCACCGTCGCCCTGGTGGTGGCCGGTTGCTGGACGGTCCTGCTGATGGGACCGGCCGGCGACATGACGGCGACGCCGGTGCAGCTCCCGTTCACCGCACTCGTCGCCGGCTACCTGCTGGTCTTCGGTTTCAGCCCGGTGTGCGTGGGACTGGCCCCGCGCTGGTCCGCACCCGTCGGGCTCGGCATGGTGCTGGCGGTCGTCCCGGCGATGGTGCCGGCCGGGATCAGCCCGGCCACGGCGGCCGGATTCCTGACGGTGATGGCGGGCGGGATGGCCTTCCTCGGGGCCAGCTGCCGCAGCTTCGCCTGGATCACCGCGATCGTCTGGGAGCTGGACGCCGCCCGGGAGGCGCAGTCCCGGCTGGCCGTCGCCGAGGAACGGCTGCGGTTCTCCCGCGACCTGCACGACGTGATGGGCCGCAACCTCACCACCATCGCGCTGAAGAGCGAACTCGCCGTCCAGCTCGCCAAGCGCGGACGCCCGGAGGCCGCCGAGCAGATGGCCGAGGTGCAGAAGATCGCCCAGGAGTCGCAGCGCGAGGTCCGGGACGTCATCCGCGGCTACCGCACCGCCGACCTGCACGCCGAGGCGATCGGCGCCCGGGCCGTGCTGCGCTCCGCCGACATCGCCTGCGAGATCGACCTCGGCGAGGACGCCGACGACCTGCCGCGGCCCGTGCAGTCGGTGCTCGGCTGGGTGATCCGGGAGGCCACCACCAACGTGCTGCGGCACAGCGAGGCCGCCCGCTGCCTGATCCGGCTGCGCCGGGAGCCGGGCCGGGTGGTGCTGGAGCTGGAGAACGACGGGGTGCCCGCCGCGCCGCTCCCCTCCCAGGGCGGCGGCACCGGGCTGCGCGGCCTGCGCGAGCGGCTGGCCGCCCACGACGGCGAGCTGGCCGTCCCGCCCCCCGCACCCGGTACCTTCCGGATGCTCGCCACCGTCCCGCTGCCGGGCTGAGAAGAGGACCCCCGATGACCGAGAACACCGCGCCCGTCCGCGTGCTGCTCGCCGACGACGAGCACCTGATCCGCGGCGCGCTGGCCGCGCTGCTCTCGCTGGAGGACGACATCGAGGTGGTCGCCCAGGCCGGCTCCGGCCCGGAGGCGCTGGCGATGGCCCGGACCCACCGGCCGGACATCGCGGTGCTGGACCTCCAGATGCCGGGCAAGGACGGCATCGAGGTGGCCACCGAGCTGCGCGGGCTGCTGCCGGACTGCCGCTGCATGATCGTCACCGGCCACGGCCGCCCGGGCTACCTCAAGCGGGCGCTGGAGGTCGGGGTGCGCGGCTTCCTGCCGAAGACCGTCTCGGCGGCCGACCTGGCCGGGATCATCCGCACCGTGCGCTCCGGCGGCCGGTACGTGGACCCGGAACTGGCGGCGGACGCGATCAGCGCCGGGGAGACCCCGCTGACCCCGCGCGAGACCGACGTCCTGGAGCTGGCCGCGGACGGCACCCCGATCGCGGAGATCGCCGATCGGGCCGGGCTGTCCCAGGGCACCGTGCGCAACTACCTGTCCTCGGCCGCCACCAAGCTGGGCGCGGAGAACCGGCACGCGGCGGTGCGGATCGCCCGCGAGCACGGCTGGATCTGACGCCGTACCCGCGGGCGGCGGCGGCTCAGGCCCAGCTGGTGCCGGTCAGCCGCTCGTAGACCTCGATGTACTTGGCCCGGGTCCGCTCGACCACCTCGGCCGGCAGCTCCGGCGGCGGCTGCTCGCCGTGGCGGTCCCAGCCGGAGGCCGGGGAGACCAGCCAGTCGCGGATCAGCTGCTTGTCGAAGGAGGACTGCGAGCGGCCCGCCCGGTACTCGTCGGCCGGCCAGTAGCGGGAGGAGTCCGGGGTGAGCACCTCGTCGCCGATGATCAGCTCGCCGTCCAGCAGGCCGAACTCGAACTTGGTGTCGGCCAGGATGATGCCGCGGTCGCGGGCGATGTCCCGGGCCCGGGCGTAGACGTCCAGGGTGGTGCGCCGGACCTGGTTGGCCAGCTCGGCGCCGATCCGGCGGGCGGTCTCCTCGTACGGGACGTTCTCGTCGTGCTCGCCGACCTCGGCCTTGAGGGCCGGGGTGTAGATCGGGGCGGGCAGCTCGGAGCTGTTCTCCAGGCCCTCCGGCAGGGCGATGCCGCAGACCGTGCGGCTCTCCTGGTACTCGGTGAGGCCGGAGCCGGCCAGGTAGCCGCGGGCGACCGCCTCGACCGGGATCATGTCCAGGCTCTTGCAGACCAGCGTGCGGCCCTTCCAGTCGGCGGGGGCACCGGCCGGGACCTCGGTGGAGATCACGTGGTTGGGGACGATGTCGGCGATCCGCTCGAACCACCACAGCGAGAGCTGGGTGAGCACCCGGCCCTTGTCCGGGATCTCGTTCGGCAGCACCCAGTCGTGGGCGGACATCCGGTCGCTGGCCACCATCACCAGCTCGCCCGATCCGGTGCGGTACAGGTCGCGCACCTTGCCGGTGTGCAGGTGGACCAGGCCGGGTACCTGGATCGGCTCGGGCTTGGTGACAAATCCGCTCAAGGTGTTCAGTCCTCAGGGGTCGTTCGCGGGCGTGGGGCACCACGAAAGGGGAGGTCACTGCCCCCGCAGTCTTTCACGCCCGCCCCGGGCCGGTCCCCGGGGAGCCGGGGCCCGTTCCCGCGCGGCCCGGACTCAGTTCTTGCAGAGGCGGTCCAGCAGATTGGCGGTGGCCCGCTGGATCCGCTCGTCGGTGAGCCCGGGACGGCCGAGGGCGGGCGACCAGGCGAAGGTGCCGGCCGCGAAGACGTACGCACCGCTGGGCGCCCGGTACAGCGAGGTCTCCTGGTAGCGGGTGCGGCCGGCCGGATCCCGGTACGGCGAGTGGGCCAGCAGCACCCGCTCGGTGTGCTCGGGCAGCGCCACCTTGGGGTAGTACCGGTCGGCCTCCCCGGCGACCAGCCCGGGCAGTTCGTCCCCCTCCTGCAGTCCGGTGCCGTCCCAGAGCCAGTGCGCGGTGTGCCGGGCGACCAGCGGGACGGGCGCGGCGACCCGGCCCGAGTACTGCACGCCGAGCAGGTGCTGCTCGGGCTCGCCGGCGTCCCGCCAGAGCGCGCTGGCCGCGCCCGGCACCCCGGTGGCCGGACTGCCCGGGCCGGCCTTCTGCCGCTTGCGGCAGTTCAGCAGCCGGTGCGGTTCGCCGGAGGCGGCGGCGGTCAACTCGACCCGCCAGTACATGGTGTTGGCGGACAGGAAGACCAGCGAGGTGCCGCCGTCCCGGGCCCGCTCGGCGGCCCGGCGCATCGGTTCGGACCAGTACTCGTCGTGGCCCGGGAAGACCAGCGCGCGGTGCTCGGACGGGTCCACCAGGCCGGCGTGCAGGTCGGTGGCGGTGGCGTAGGAGAGGTCGTAGCCGTAGCGCTCGGCCCAGCGGATGAAGTCGTAGGCGTGGCCGACGTGCAGCGGCAGTCCGGCGGTGGCGTGCGGGCGGTCGAAGGAGACCGTGACGGCGGCCTCGGGCTCGCCGACCAACCCGCCCCGGCCGTCCCAGGCGTGGTAGAGGCTGGCGCCGGTGCGGCCGTCCTCGGGGAACAGGTTGTACGCCTGCCAGGTCACGTCCGGGAGCACCAGGAGCAGCTCGGCCCGGCGCCCCTGGTCGACGAAGTCCCTGACGGTGAACGGGATGTGACTGCGGTGCAGCATGTCCGCGGTGGTCAGCACGGCGACGTACGCGCCGGGCTTCCAGTGCGTCGGGATCTGCAACCGCCAGGAGTGCCACCAGTGGTGGCAGGAGACCGTCCGGTCGACCACCAGCGGGGCGGGCTGGGCGAGGCCGGCCACCAGCGGACTGTCCGTCATGTGGCGCGCGCCGTCGCCCCCGTAGTGGCCGATCCGGTAGACGCTCACGGTGAACTCGCGGGGCGGGTTGACGGTGACCCGGAAGTCCACCGAGCCGCCGGGGCGGATCACCCCGGCCGAGGCGAAGCCCTTGATCTGCTGGTCCACGTCGTTGGAGCTCTGCGGGGTGCCGACCGGCGGCTTGCACCGCACGCCCGCCGCCAGCGGCTGCTGGCCGGGCGCGTCCACCGAGACGTACCAGGGCACGTCGCCCTCCGCCCCGGCCAGGTACTGGTCCGGGCTGCGCAGCCAGGGCAGCGGGCCCTGCCCGAAGGGGTCGGAGACGCTGTAGGCGTGCGTGCCCGACTCCCAGCGGCGGTTGAGTTCGGTCCCCACGCGCCCCTCCCAGGTGCACTTCCGTCCGGCTGGCACGTGCCCCCCGGATGTGCGTGCGGTCTAATACACCACACAGTGCTGGCGCTCCGTCACCCCACGGTAGCAATTGGTGTCGGGAATCTCGCGGGCCTCCGGGACGGCGCCTCCGGCCTGCGGAGACGACCGACGGCCCGGATGTCAGGGGGCGCGTGCGGGGAGCCGAGCGCCGCCCGGGACGGCAGCGCCGCGAGTGTCCGGAGCGCAACGGCGGGGCGTCCGGCCCGGGGCGTCCGGACCAGGAGGTCAGAGCCGGACGGGCTTCTCCAGCCGGACGTCGGCGGCGTCCAGCCAGGCCCGCAGCGGGCCGTCCTGCGCCTGCTCCACCGCCTGGGCGACCGGGGCGGCCAGGTCGGTGCGGCGGACGCCGCCGAGCAGCAGCACCGGGCCGTCCAGCCAGTCCAGCCCCGGGGTGCCCCCGGCGGTGTCCACCGCGGCGCAGCAGACCATCGCGGTGACGTGGTCGACCAGCAGGTCCCGGCCGGTGCGGTCGGGCTCCAGCAGCGGGGCCGGGGTGGTGGTGCGGGCCAGTTGGGCGGCCAGCGCGGCGGCCAGCTGCTCGCCGTCGCCCTCGGCCAGCCGGACCAGCAGCCGGGTCAGGGTCGGGGCGCCGGGGCGGGCCTGCGGGGCCGGCCGGTCCAGCGCGGCCTGCAGCGCGGCGGCGCGGGCCCGCCAGCCGGCGTCCACCACCTCGGCCGGGTAGTCGGCCCACTCCAGCTCGTGCCAGGCACCGGCGGCCGGGCGGCCGAAGAACAGCTCGGCGGCGAGCCGGGAGACCGCCCGGTCCACCGCGCCGGGCTCCTCCAGCAGGTCGCAGGCGGGGCGGTCGCCGAGCCGGCTGCCGTAGCCGTCGGCCAGCCGGTCCCGGCGGGACAGCTCGGTGAGCGCGGAGACCACGCCGGCGTTCAGGTGCGCGGGGTGGCGGCCGAGCCGCCAGGCGGGCAGCGCGACCCGGGTGAGCAGCCGGTCCCAGCCGGCGTAGGCCAGGCCGACCTGCTCCTGGGCGGCGATCCGCAGGCCGTAGTCGACCGTCCGGGCCTGTTCGGAGGCCCAGCCCGCGACGGAGCGTTCCAGTTCGGCGGAGTGGCCGCGGCAGGCGCCCAGCAACCGGCGGGTGATCCGCCGGGTGATCCGGTCGGCGAGCCCGGCCGGGCCGCGCCGGGGCGGGGCGGGCGGCGCCGCCAGGGTGCCGCCGCCGAGGCCGGGCGCGGTGCCCGCACCGGAGTCCAGGCAGGCGTCCAGGCTGCGCAGGAAGCGGCGGGCGGCGGCGATCTCCGGGTCGGCGGAGGCGGCGGTGCCGGCCACCACGGGGGCGAGCAGGGCGCGCAGTTCGCCCGCCCGCATCCACCAGAGGAAGGGCGAGCCGATCACCAGCACCGGTGCGGTCGGCGGGTGGTGCGGCCGCCGCGAACCGGGGCGCCGGGCCGGGGGGACGTCCTCCAGCCAGCTGTCGCAGTCCGGGGTGAGGGCCACCGCCGAGGGGGCGGGGACGTCCAGCCGGTCGGCCAGTTCGTCGATCAGCCGGTACAGCTCGGGAGCCCCGGCCCGCTCGACCGGGACGGCGGGGGTCCGCGGCGGGACGGCCCGGCGCAGGGCGCGGGCGGTCAGCCAGGCCACCAGCAGGGTCAGCGCGGCGACCGCGCAGACCACCCAGCGGGCGATGTCCCAGCCGGCCCCGTCGGAGGAGCCCGGGGCCCCGATCCGGCCGGTGAACCGGCCCGCGAGCAGGACCACCGCGACGGCGGCGGGCAGGACGGCGGCGGCCAGAGCGAGGCCCCGGATCCGCAGGACCGCTTGGGCATGAGCGCGCGCGGTGTCGACGGCCATACGGTGCGGCACCCCCTTCGGAGCCCTCGGGCGCCCGCGACGGGCCCTGAGCCGACTCGAAACGATCAGTTCCGACCGGGAAGCGGAGGCGTCCGATCCCCGGTAGTTCATGCTGTGTGGCGCTACTGGCATTTTCGACGCCCCGGTCCGGGCGGGTGTTCCGGATCGGCCCGGTTTCCACTCGTCCCGGTGACACCGCCCGGTTGTTCCGGTGACGCCACGGGTCGTTCGGTGACGCCGTCGGCGCCCGCGACCGGTCCGGTGCGAAGCACCGGGCGGTCACCCGGCCGATCGCCGTCCAGCATCCCCCCGCGGGCGCGCCGCTACCCGGCGGCGACCCCGGCGCACGGCACCGTCGCACGGCGATCCAGCGCACCATAAGGCCGGGCGCCCGGTTACGTCAGCCGGATGCGGGTGCTATCACCCGATGGGCTGGATTCCACCCGCCGAACGGTGCGTCGGCGCCGGGAACCGCCCCCGCCCCGGAAACGCCGCGGGCGCTGCGCCCTGCGGGTTGTTCCCGGGCGCTGCGGATCGTTCCGGTGCCCCGGCCGCTGCTCCGGCCCCCCGGGAGTCGCTCCGCCGCCCCCGCAGCCTCTCCGGGCCCGCCCGCCCCGTGCGGGCCGCCGGACGCGGTGCGGCCCCCGTGCGAGCGGTTCGCACGGGGGCCGCGGGGGCACGGGTGCCTCAGGCGGTGGCCGCCTTCAGCGCGATGTCGGTGCGGTGCTGGCCGCCCTTGAGGGAGATCCGGTCCACGGCCGCGTACGCGCGGTCGCGCGCCTCGGCCAGGTCGGCGCCGGTCGCGGTGACGGACAGGACGCGGCCGCCGGCACTGAGCACCCGGCCGTCCCCGTCCGCCGCCGTGCCGGCGTGCAGCACGTACGCGGTGCCGTCCGCCTCGGCCTCGGCCAGGCCCTCGATCGGGTCGCCGGTGCGCGGCGCGGCCGGGTAGCCCTCGGAGGCGACGACCACGGTGACGGCCGCCCCCTCGTCCCAGCGCAGCGGCTCCAGCTGGTCCAGGGTGCCGGTGGCGGAGGCGAGCAGCACGCCGGCCAGCGGGGTGCGCAGCCGGGCCAGCACGACCTGGGTCTCCGGGTCCCCGAAGCGGGCGTTGAACTCGATCACCCGGGTGCCGCGCGAGGTGAGCGCCAGGCCCGCGTACAGCAGGCCGGAGAACTCGGTGCCGCGGCGGCGCAGCTCGTCCACGGTCGGCTGCAGGACGGTGTCCAGCACCTCCTGGACCAGCCCGGCCGGGGCCCAGGGCAGCGGCGAGTAGGCGCCCATGCCGCCGGTGTTGGGGCCCTCGTCGCCGTCCAGCGCGCGCTTGAAGTCCTGCGCGGGCTGGAGCGGCAGCACGGTGGTGCCGTCGGTGATCGCGAACAGCGAGACCTCGGGGCCGTCCAGATACTCCTCGATGACCACGCGGTCGCAGGAGGCGGCGTGGGCCAGCGCGGCGGCGCGGTCGGAGGTGACCACGACGCCCTTGCCGGCCGCCAGGCCGTCGTCCTTGACCACGTACGGGGCGCCGAAGGCGTCCAGCGCCTCGGCGGCCTCCTCGGCCGTGGTGCAGACGTAGGAGCGGGCGGTGGGCACGCCGGCGCCGGCCATCACGTCCTTGGCGAAGGCCTTGGAGCCTTCCAGTTGCGCGGCCGCGCCGGACGGGCCGAAGACCGGGATGCCGGCCGCGCGCACGGCGTCGGCGACGCCGGCCACCAGCGGGGCCTCCGGGCCGACGACGACCAGGTCGGCACCGAGCTTCGCGGCCTGGTCGACCACCTGGCCGCCGTCCAGCTGGTCGACCGGGTGGACCGTCGCCACCTGGGCGATCCCGGCGTTGCCCGGGGCACAGTGCAACTCGGTCACGGAGGGATCTTGGGACAAGGAGCGGCACAGGGCGTGTTCGCGGGCGCCGCCGCCGATGACGAGGACCTTCACGCCAGGCAGCGTAGTCGGTGGCCTGTTCCGGCCGCTCTCCGGTCCCGTCCGATCCTCCAGTCGGAGCGCTCCGTACGCCGACGACATCGGAGGTTCCTCCAAGCCGGACCGGGCCGGATGTGCGGCGGGTGCCCGGGTCAGGACGGCGGGTCACCGGGCCCTCGCTCGGACGGGTGAAATCTCGCCGCCCGCCGCAACCGCCCCACCTCGGGTTCCGGTGGCCGAAACCGGTAACGATCACGGGGGAAGCGCCCCGCGGTCAGCCATTTGGCGGTAAGAAGTGCTGTTGGACAACCACCGGCAGACGTCGTGTCAGCCGAGGCGCCGACAGACCCAGCCGCCCGCCCGCCACAGGGAGCCCCACAGGTGAGCCAGCCGGAAATGCAGCCCGAGGAGAGTGCCTGGGGCAAGGAGATCGGTGAGGAGGACCAGCCCGCCGCAGCCGTGGCCCGGCGGGCCTCCACCCGCCGCCGGACCGACCTGAGCGCGCGCCAGTTCCCGCTCGGGGACTGGGGCGAGCCCGCCGAGCGGCTGGAGGAGCTCTACCGCTGGTCCGAGGAGCGGGCGGTCGAGGCGATCGAGTGGTACCGCCGGGACCGGATCTGGAAGCGCCGCTGGGCGCGCCTGCTGCGCTTCGGCTCGGCCGGCTTCGCGGTCGGCGGGGTGACCGCCCCGCTGGTGGACCTCACCGGCACCCTCGCCCACGGCACCAGTTGGGGCTACGTCGGCCTCGCACTCTCCGCCGCCTGCTACGGCACCGACCGGGCCTTCGGGCTCACCTCCGGCTGGATGCGGGACGTCTCCACCGCGCAGGCGCTGCAACGACGGCTGGAGGCCTTCCAGTTCGACTGGGCGTCGGAGTGCGTGCGCGAGGTGCTCGGCCCGACCGAGGGCACCGCGGGCGAGGCCGCCGAGCGCTGTCTCGGGGTGCTGCGCCGGTTCTGCGAGGACGTCTCGGACATGGTCCGCACCGAGACCTCGGAGTGGATGCTGGAGTTCCGCGCGTCGATGACCCAGCTGCCCACCCAGTCCGCGGGGACCTGGGGCGGGCGCACCGAGCCCGGGGTGGGCGCCCAGGTGCGGGTGCTGCCGCCGCCCGGGACCAGGCCGACCATGCCGCGTCAGCGGCCGCCGGAGGGGCCGCTGCGGTAGGACTGCCGCCGTGGGAACGGCCTCGGCGGGACGGCGGCGCGACAGCGGCCGGACGGGGCCCGGGCGCTACGCGAAGACGATCATCGAGCCCTGCTGCAGGCTCCGGGTCGCCGCCGCGTACAGGCCCGACCAGGCGTGCCGCTCGCGGGCGAAGGGGTGCAGGTCGTCGATCGGCGGCCCGAACGGCTGCTCCAGGCCGGTCGGGCCGAGCGGCCGGGTCGGGGCCGGCGGGTTGGCCGGATCGAGGCCCAGGGCCGGTGCCACGGCCTGCAGTTCGCGCAGCAGCCCGTGGCTGGAGCCGAGCGGACCGCCGGAGGCGAGCAGCGTGTCGTCCACCAGCGGGGCCGGGAACTCGATCGGCACGTACGCCCCGGCGTGGTCGAAGTGCCAGACCAGGTGGGACTGTTCGGCGCTGCTCTCGAACATCTCCAGCAGCTGCTCGTAGTCGCCGCCGAGCGCGTCCACCGGGGTGATGTCCAGGCCGGTGAGGCCCAACAGGTAGGCGCGGCGCAGGAAGTGCAGCGAGTCGTAGTCGAACGCGGCTATCGGCTCGACCGCCCCGCTCAGCCCGGGGACGAAGTGGTAGACCGGCACCTCGGGCAGGCCGCGCGAGGTCAGCACCGCGTTGTAGAGCGCGAGGTCGTCCCGGAAGGGGTTGTCGGGGCTGTGGCTCAGCACGTCCACCAACGGGACGAGCCAGAGGTCGCAGGCCATGGCCGGCAGTTCCTCTCCGGACGGCGGGATCGCCCGCGGGGCGGGACGACGACGGGGGGTGGGGTCGGTACCCGGACGGTCCGTGCGGGCCCCGGGTTCGACGCCCGCCACCCTACCGGCCCGGAGCCGGGTGCGGATCGGGCCGCCCCTGCGGGGTCTCGGGGGGCGGTTCGGACAGCCGCCGGCCGAACCTGGTGTGCGGCACGAAGCGCGGTTGCGGCACCAGACCGAGGCCGAGGCCCAGTTCACGGCCCAGCTCCCGGCCGACCTCGTCGCCCCGCCCGGGCCGTGCCGAACGGGCCGCCGCAGCGGTTCCGGGCGCCGCCCCGGGCTCCGGTCCGGAGCCGGACTCCGGCACGGCCCCGGGGCCCGCTCCGGCGGTCGGCCGGACCGGGGCCGACGGGCCCGGCGGCGGCTCGACCGGGACCGGCAGCGGCTCCCCGGCGGCGGACTCGGTGAGCAGCCCGAGCACCGTCACCGACTCCAGCGGCTGCCCGGCCAGCCCGGCCAGCAGCCGGGCGGTGAACAGGTTGTACTCGCAGATGATCCGGTGCGCGCCGACCAGGTCGCGGTCCCCGATCGCCCCGACCAGGTCGGGGTGGCGGTCCCAGCAGACCCCGGCCAGGGTGGGCAGCGCGCGCAGGTAGGGCGCGGCGAACATCCAGGACTGCACCCGCAGCCAGTCCAGGTAGTGCCCGATCCGGCGGTTGCCGAGCAGGGCGGAGACCTCCTGCCAGAACCGGCGGTCGCAGCCCACCATCACGTCCAGGTTCCCGGCCCGGGCGGCCCGCACCGCCGCGTCGGCCCGGCGGTGCAGCGAGGGCAGCCGGGTCAGGTCGGGCAGCGCCCGGCGGGTGGCGAACTGGCGGTAGAAGCTGTCGGTGAGCAGCACCCGGGACTCGAAGATCTCCAGGAAGTCCTCCCACCCCAGCTCCGGCACGGTGAAGCCGCGGTGGTGCTCGGCCCGCAGCAGCCCCTGCGCGCCCAGGTCGACCAGGGCCTCCCGGGCCGGGGTCGCGGAGACGCCGTAGAGCTCGGCGATCTCCTTGACGGTGAAGTTGCGGCCGGCCGCCAACCGGCCGGCCATCATCTCCTCGCGGAGCGCACCGGCGATCTGCTCGCGCAGGCTGTTGCGGTGGATGACGGGGCGGGGGGCGTCGCCGGCGCCGGTGCCGGACATGCGCGCGACCTCCTCGGGCGGGCCGCCGAACCGACCCGCGACGGACCGGCCGACCAGCGGCAGGGAACACGACGAGTGCTCATCTTCTCAAACCGGCCCGGCGTAGGTACGAACCAACCCTCCGAAGAAGCCCCCGCTACCGCTGGACGGGCGCCGGAATGCCCAGCAGGCGGTCCCGCAGCACCGGGAAGTCCTCCCGCGCCCGGCCCACCTCGGCCGGGTCGAACTCGACGGTCAGCACCTCCTCGTCCGCCCCCGCCTCGGCCAGCACCCGGCCCCACGGGTCCACCACGATGCTGTACCCGGCCTGCTCGACCCCGGCGTGCGTCCCGGCGGTGTTGCAGGCCAGCACGAAGGCCTGCTCCTCCACCGCCCGGGCCCGGGCCAGCAGCGTCCAGTGCTCGCGCCGCTTGGCCGGCCAGGCCGCCGGGACCACCAGCAGTTGGGACCCGGCGTCCAGCAGCGCCCGGAACAGCTCCGGGAAGCGCAGGTCGTAGCAGGTGGCCAGGCCCAGGGTGCCGAACTCGGTGGGCGCGGTGACGATCTCCTGCCCGGCGCCCATCACCACCGCCTCACCGCTGTCGAACCCGAAGCGGTGGATCTTGCGGTAGGTGTGCACCAGCTCGCCGTCCGGCGCGAACAGCATCGAGGTGTTGTAGATCGGTCCGTCCGGGTCGCGTTCGACGATCGAACCGGCGTGCAACCAGACCCCGGCGGCACGGGCGGCCGAGGCCATCGCGTCCGAGGTGGGCCCGTCCAACGTCTCGGCGCCGTCCGACCAGAGGTCGTAGGCGAAGCCGCCGAGCGGCCACAGCTCCGGCAGCACCACCAGATCGGCGCCCTGCTGCGCCCGGACCAGCGCCGCGACCCTGGCCCGCCGCTCGGCGGGCGGCTCGGCGTCCGAGACCGCGAGTTGGATCAATGAAGCGCGCACAGTACCACCGTCCACGGCAAGAGACCTACGATCGTCACCCGAAAGCGCTGCCCAGCTGTCTTCCGGCAGCGTAACGTGCGGTTAGCGTGCGCGCCCGGAAGCCGGACCATCCCGGCCGACCGCGACGGCCGGGCGCGGAGCGTAGGAAAGCTGACGGAGGGCCGGAGATTCCCGTGACGGACAACCAGACCGTGCAGGCTTACACGGAGGCGTGGACGCAGAGCATCGAGTCCATATCGGAGCTGGTGGCCCCCCTCCCCGAAGGCTCCTGGAACCGGGCCACCGAGTGCTCCGGCTGGTCGGTCCGGGACGTCGTCTCGCACGTGATCGCGGTGGAGTCCGAGCTGCTCGGCGACCCCCGTCCGATCCACTCACTGCCGCGTGACCTTCGCCACGTGACCACCGAGTTCGCCCGCTACGTCGAGCTGCCGGTCGACAAGCGCCGCTGCCACACCGCGCTGGAGATGACCAGCGAGCTGGAGTACACGATCATCCGGCGCTCCCGGGCGCTGCGGAACGCCAAGCAGACCCCGCTGGAGCCGGCCCGCTTCCCGGCCGGTCCGCTGGCCAGGGACGTCCCGTACCACGAGTTGCTCCGGGTGCGGGCCTTCGACGTCTGGGTGCACGAGCAGGACCTGCGCCGGGCCCTGGAGACCCCGGGCAACCTGGACTCCCCCGGCGCCCTGGTCGCCCGGGACTTCCTGCTGCAGTCCCTGCCGAAGGCCGTCGCCCACGCCGCCGGCGCCCCGGCCGGGACGGCCCTGGTGGTGGACGTGACCGGCCCGGTCGAGTTCCTGCGCACCGTGCGGGTGGACGCGGCCGGCCGCGGCAGCGTGGACGAGTCGATCTCCCTGGCCCCCGACGTCCAGCTCACGATGGACTGGGAGACGTACGTCCGGCTGGCCTGCGGCCGCGGCCGGCCCGGCCCGGTGGGCGTCGAGGGCGACCAGGAGCTGGCCGAACGGGTGCTGGCCAACTTCGCCGTCACCATCTGACCTCCACGGCGCGCACCACCCGGCGTACACGCACGACCGCGCGCCGGGTCGGCACCACTCGTGCATCCATGCGTCAACCTCGCACCAGCCACCTCACCTGTTCGGCCTCGTTGCTCCGGGTAGTCCAACCGTCACCCGGAAGAAGGAGGAGCGTCCTGATGGACGACGAACAGGGACAGCAGGAACGGATGGTGCTGGTGCGGTCGAGCTTCCCGGTCACGGGGCAGCCGATCCGCGTCGTGATGATCGACGGGGAGCCGTGGTTCGTCACGGCGGACGTGTGTGCGGTGCTCGGGCGGATCAACCCCAGCCGCGTCCGCCAGGTGGTCGGCGAGGGCCAGGCACGGGTCGTCAACTCGCGCTTCTTTAGCCTTCCCACTACGAAGGCTAAAGACGTTTCTGCAGGTGAGAAGCCCTACGAGCGCGGCAATCCGCATCTCAACGTGCTCAGTGAGGCCGGCCTCTACACGCTGGTCATGCGGTCGCGGAAACCGGGTGCACGCCCCTTCCAGGAGTGGGTCACCCGCGACCTCCTCCCGTCCGTCCGCCGCGGCGACACCGACGTCCCGACCCAGCAACGGCGGATGGCGGAGACCCTGGCCGACGCGATCGGGCAGCAGGTCCAGATCGTGGCGGAGATCGACCACGAGGACTGGCCCGGCCTGACCGTCCGCTCGGACGGGACGGTCCACTGCCGGCACGGCGAGATGGTCCTCCACCTGCCGAGCCGGGAGGAGGACGGCGGGCCGCCGTTCGGCGCGTACTTCTCCTGCCCGGGCGGGGAACGGGTCGGGATCCGGGGCAGCCGGATCGTTCCGGGGTGCCCGAAGCTGAAGCTGGTGGACCTGATCCGGCTCCGGAACGCCGCGACGGAGCGCTCCCCGGCGGCCGACCCGGCTCCGTCGCCGACCGTGCCGCCGAAGGGCACGGTCCTCTGCATCATCGACCGGGCCCGCCTCTACGGTCGCCCGACGGAGGTCGCCGACGTCCTGCGCCGCCTTGGCTGACAACGGCCGTTAACCATCATTAAAAGTGATGCATTCGATGTTTCTGCAGGTCGGAAACCCTACGGATGGGCCGCAAGCACCTTCCGCCGCAGCCGCAGGATCATCAGCGTCCCCACCACCAACGGCACGTACTGCCAGCAGAAGGCCCATCGGAAGGCGTCGGCCGAGTACTCGCCGGCGCCGACCGGGGAGAGCCCGTCCAGCAGCACGCCCACGCCGAGCAGGGTGATCATCGTGCCGATGAAGCCGCCCATGTTGACGATCCCGGAGGCGGTGCCCAGCCGTTCCACCGGGTTGCGGGCGCGCGCGTACTCCAGGCCGACCAGCGAGGCCGGGCCGTTGCCGCCCATCACCAGGATGATCCCGACCAGCAGCCAGAACGGCGGGTGGCCGCCCGGCCAGGCCAGCACCAGCGCCCAGCCGAGCGCGGTGGACACGAGGACGCCGAAGACGATCGGCATCCGGGTCCGGGCGCTCCGGGAGAGCAGTCGGCCGAAGACGAATCCGCAGGCCATGTTGGAGAGCACCAGCAGGGTGAGCAGCCCGCCGGCCTCGGCCCGGGACATCCCCTGCGCCTGGACCAGGTAGGGCAGGCCCCAGAGCAGGGCGAAGGTGTTGCCGGGGAACTGGGTGGTGAAGTGCACCCAGAGGCCCAGCCGGGTGCCCGGCTCCCGCCAGCAGTCGCGGACCTGGCGGCCGATCTTCGGGCGGACGGTCGGCGGGTCGACCGGTCGGACGGCCTCCGGGGCGTCCTTGAGGAGCAGCGCGACCAGCGCGAACACCGCCACGCCGAGCAGCGCGATCGCGGTGAAGGTCGGGGTCCAGCCCTCGCTGTGCAGCGCCTGGGCGAGCACCACGGTGGTGACCAGGTTGCCGCCCATCCCGGCCAGGCCGGTCAGTTGGGCGACGAAGGGGTTCTGCGCGGCCGGGAACCAGCGGGCGGCTATCCGCAGCACGCTGATGAAGGTCATCGCGTCGCCGCAGCCGAGCACCGCCCGGGAGGCCAGCGCGGGGGCGAAGGAGGAGCTGAAGGCGAAGGCCAGCTGACCGGTGCTCAGCAGCAGCACGCCGAGCAGCAGCACCCGGCGCGGCCCGAACCGGTCGACCAGCAGGCCGACCGGGACCTGCATGGCCGCGTAGACCAGCACCTGGAGGATCGAGAAGGTGGACAGCGCCGAGGCGCCGATGCCGAAGCGTTCAGCGGCGTCCAGCCCGGCCACGCCGAGGCTGGTGCGGTGGATGACGGCCAGGATGTAGACGCTGGCGCCGACGGACCAGGCCAGCCAGGCCGCGCGCCCGCCGGGCGGCGCGGGAACGCCGGGCGGCGCGGGAACGCCGGGCGGCGCGGGCGCGGCGGGGGCACCGGCCGCCGGGGGCTCGGTGGTGGCTCGGGGAGCGGGAACGGACAGGGGCGGGGCTGAACGAGCGGGCTCCACGGTCATAGTCCGTCCAGGTTAGTCATCCCATGATGGGAGGCCCAGATCCCGGGGGTGTGAGCTCGCGAACGCCGCCGACGCCCGATTCCCCGCCGACGCCCGGCCCCCAACCGACGCCCGGTCTCAGCCGGTGACCGTCCAGGACACCGACCGCGTCATGTAGCGGTCCCGGAAGGCCTCGTCCCGCACCCAGTCGGTGGTGTCCCGGACGGTCGCCGTCACCGTCGCCGTCCGGCCCGGGGCCAGGTCCAGCAGTGCGGTGTCCAGCCGGCCGGTGTCCGCGGGCGGCGGGGTGACCGGGACGCCGTCCACCTTCCAGTCCACCGCGAGCTGCCGGGTGCCGGTCAGCGGCAGCGGCCGGACGTCCAGCCGGGGGCGTCCGGTGACCTCGCCGGGCGGCGGTGACGGCGCGTCGGTCGGCCGGACCTTGCGGTACAGCTCCTCGATGATCGCCTCGCGGGAGGGCAGGTTGTAGGCACTGCCCAGGGTGCGCATCACCGAGTCGGGGGTGGGCCGGTAGAGGCCGTTGGTGCTGCGGTACGCCCCGACGGTGCCGGCGCCGTCCGGCGAGACCGCGCCCAGCCAGCGCCACCACTTGGTCTGCTTCTTGCGCATGTCGTCGGCGTTGAGGGTGGAGAGGTTCGGGTAGTCGGCGTCGTCCGGGGCGCTGTCGTACTCGTCGCCGAGGTCCCCCACGGTGTGGCCGATCTCGTGCTGGATGATCCGCCCGGCGTCCGGGCTGCCCCCGGCCAGGGTGGTCACCCCGGTGCCCCCGGCGCCGCCGTACTCGGCCGAGTTGGCCAGCGCGATCAGGTACTGCGGCCCGGCGCCGTCCCCGGCGTAGCGGGCGGTGGCGCCCTCGTCGGCGCAGAGCAGCCGGGCGGTGCCCTCGCACCAGAAGTGCATGCCCAGCGGGGTGGCGGGGTGGCGGCCGCGGCCCTCGGACTCGGCTATCCCGGAGACCGGGGAGACCACCTCGACCCGCCGTATGTTGAAGAAGCCCTGGTAGGTGCGGAACGGCTCGATGTCCATCAGCGAGTGCCAGGCCTTGTCGGCCTGCTGCCGGAACACCTCCTGTTCGTCCGCGGTGTAGCCGTCGCCGAGCAGGACCAGGGTGATCCGGTTGGTCGGGTCCCCGGTCCGGCGTATGTCGAAGGTCGGCGCGGCCGCGACCGTCCGCTGGTCGGCGCGGAGCGCGGTGTGCGGCGGCAGCGCCCGGTCGGCGGGGACGCCGGCCCCGATCGCGCCGAACGGCGAGGGGCCGACCAGTTCCAGGGCGGCCGGGAGTACGGCGGTGGACACCAGCACGAGGGCGGCCAGACTCCGGACGAGACGGCCAGGGTTGCCAGCAGGCATTCGGGTGCGTCCTCGGGGCTCCGGTCACCCGGTGTCGCCCGGGTGGTGGAGCGGAGACGTACCCGGACCGGCGTGTCGCCCCCACCAACGGACGAAAATGTCACCGACCTGGCCGAACGATCCATATCGTTCCAGTCATACCAATCAATTACGGGGGCTCAGCTCCGCCGCCTCCACCCCCGGTCCAGCAGCAGGTGGGTGCCCAGCCCGAAGAGCAGTCCCCAGAAGGCCGAGCCGATGCCGAACAGGCTCATCCCCGAGGCGCTCGCCAGGAAGGTCACCACCGCCGCGTCCCGCCCGCGCTCCTCGGCCACCGCCGCCGCCAGGCTGCCCTGCAGCGAGGCCAGCAGCGCGACCCCGGCGATCACCGCGATCAGTTCCTTCGGCAGCCCGGTGAACAGGCTCACCAGCACCCCGCCGAAGCTGCCCACCAGCACGTACAGGACGCCCGAGGACATCCCGGCGACGTACCGGCGGCGCGGGTCCGGGTGGGCCTCCGGGCCCGAGCAGATCGCCGCGGTGATCGCCGCCAGGTTCACCCCCGGCGAGCCGAACGGCGCCACCAGCAGTGACATCGCGCCGGTGGCCCCGATCAGCAGCCGGTCGTCCGCCCGGTAGCCGAAGGCCCGCATCACCCCGAGGCCCGGCGCGTTCTGCGAGGCCAGCACCACGATCGTCAGCGGCAGCGCCAGGCCCACCACCGCGGCCCAGGAGAACGCCGGCGCCGTGAACACCGGCACGGTCGGCCCGCCGGCGCCCGGGTGCAGCGGCAGCCCGACGGTGACCGCCGCGAGCACCCCGCCGACCACCAGCGCGACCGGCACGGCGTACCGGGGCGCGAACCGCTTGGCCAGCAGGAAGGCCGCGAAGCTGCCCACCACCAGCACCGGCGCGCTGTGCACGGCGCCGAAGATCCCGGCGCCGAAGGAGAACAGGATGCCCGCCAGCATCGCGTTCACGATCCCCACCGGCACCGCCGCGATCAGCCGGCCGAACCAGCCGGTCACCCCGAACAGCGTCACCACCACGGCGCTCACCAGGAACGCGCCGACCGCCTCCCGGTACGGGTAGTCGCCCAGGCTGGTCACCAGCAGCGCGGCGCCCGGGGTGGACCAGGCGGTGATCACCGGCGTCCGGGTCCACCAGCTGAGGGCGAAGCCGCTCACCCCGCTGCCGATCGCCACCGCCCAGATCCAGGACGCCGTGTGCGGCGCGTCCAGCCGCCCGGCGGCCGCCGCCGCGAGCACCACCACCAGCGGCCCGGAGAACGACACCGCGACGCAGACCAGTCCGGCCAGCAGTGCCGGCGCCGAGAGGTCCCGCCGCAGCGACCGACACTCCCCGCCCTCGCCCGACCGCGTTGCCGGGCTGATCGTCAGTTCATCCGTCATTCCGGCAGTATCCCGAACCCCGTGCGGGGGCTCCCGAAAAAACTTTTCGATCCACCTGCAACCCCCTGCGGGGATGGACGTCTATCAGGGTGAAGGCACGGAGAGCGAGACCGGCGGAGCCGGGGGGCGCTTCCACTCACAGGAGTGGAGCCGGTCGTCTTCACCACACCGTCAGAGCCATGACCCTGGGGAGTCACGCCATGCGCACGTCCGTTATCAACCGTTTTGCGAAGAACGACCGCGCCTTCTCCGGCCGCCGCCGCATCGCCGTCCTCGCCGCCGCCACCGTCCTCGCCGGCGGCGTCCAGGTCATCGCCGCCGACACCGGCTGGGCCTGCGGCGACCAGCGCTACGACGGCACCCAGACGGCCACCAAGCCGACCGAGCCGTTCTCGGACTTCCTCTCCTTCGGCCACGACAAGAGCGTCGCCACGGACGGCAGCTGGACCGAGTTCGGCCTGTCGATGTCCAACGGCACCGGAGCCGACGTCGCCAGGACCGCCCCGGCGCTGGGCCTCGCCCCCACCACCTTCGGCACCCCCCTGCACACCAAGGACGTGCGGATCGAGGTCAAGCAGAACGGTGCCTGGGAGCCGCTCAAGCTCGACGCGGGCTGCATCGGGATCGACGCCGAGACCGACGGGCTGGCGCAGCCGCTGGCCGACCACCAGAGCAGGGACGTCTGGTTCCGGATCTCCCTCGCCCCCACCGCGTCCAAGGACCTGACCGGGCTGAAGCTGGTGACCAACGCCACCAACGACAAGTCCGCGCTGGAGTCCTGGGACCTCCACACCATGAAGGTCACCCACCCCAGGAGCGCGCCCGCCGCCGACGCCGCGGACCGGCAGGCTCCGGCCGGCAAGCCCGCGCCGGCCAAGCCCGCCGCCGAGAAGACCGCCACCGCCGAGAAGACCGCCGCCGAGGCCGCCCCCACCGCCCCCACCGCCCCCGCGACCGCCGCCCCCGCGACCACCGCCCCGGCCGGCACCCCGGAGCTCGCCCACACCGGCGCCGCCGGGACCGACACCTTCCTCGCCACCTCCTCCGCCGTGCTGCTCGCGCTCGGGGCCGGCGTGCTGCTCGCCGTCCGTCGCCTGCGCCGTCAGCGCTAGTCGGCCGACGGGTACGACGGAGGGGCCCTGTTCCGTACGGCGGTACGGAACAGGGCCCCTCGTCGTGTCCGGCTGTCCGGCGGGTCGTCAGCCCCAGGTGATCAGGCGCTTCGGGAACTCCAGCAGCCCGGCCACGTCGGCCAGCACCCGGGAGCCCAACTCCCCGTCCACCAGCCGGTGGTCGAAGGAGAGCGCGAGCGTGGTGACCTGGCGCGGGACGACCTTGCCCTTGTGCACCCACGGCAGTTCCCGGACCGCGCCGAAGGCGAGGATGGCCGCCTCGCCCGGGTTGAGGATCGGGGTGCCGGTGTCGACGCCGAAGACGCCGACGTTGGTGATGGTGACCGTGCCGCCCTGCATGTCGGCCGGCGAGGTCTTGCCCTGCCGGGCGGTCTCGACCAGCTCGCCGAGCGAAGTGGCCAGCCCGGACAGGGTCCTGGACCCGGCGTCCTTGATGTTCGGGACGATCAGGCCGCGCGGGGTGGCCGCGGCGATGCCGAGGTTCACCTGCCCCTTGACCACGATCTCCTGGGCCGCCTCGTCCCACTGGGCGTTGATCTCGGGGTGCCGCTTGATCGCCACCAGCAGCGCCTTGGCGACCAGCAGCAGCGGGCTGACCCGGACGTCCCGGCCCAGTTCGCCGCTCTCCTTGAGCCTGCGGACGAACTTCATGGTGCGGGTCACGTCGACCTGGACGAACTCGGTGACGTGCGGGGCGGTGAAGGCCGAGGCCACCATCGCCTGTGCGGTCGCCTTGCGGACGCCCTTGATCGGCACCCGGACGTCACCCGCGGTGGACACCGGCAGCGGCGCCACGACGGCCTCCGGCGCCTCGACCGCGACCGGCTCGACGGCCGGGGCCGCAGCGGTGGACCGGGCCGCGGCGAAGGCGTGCAGGTCCTCGCGGGTGATCACACCGTCCCGGCCGGTCGGGGTGACGGCCCGCAGGTCGATGCCCAGGTCCTTGGCCAGCTTGCGCACCGGCGGCTTGGCCAACGGCCGCTCATCGGAGGCGGGTTCGGCCACCGGCGGAACGACCGGTACGGCGACCGGGGCCACCGGCGCGACCGGGGCCGGCGCGGCCGCGGTGACGGTCCTGGTGGTGGTCCGGCGGGCCCGGCGCTGGGCGGTGCCGGTGCGCGGTCCGTACCCGACCAGCACCTCCCGCCGCTCCGGCTCCGCCTCGGCGGCCGGCGCCGGAGCCGGCACGGCGGCGACGGGCGCGGCAGCGGCGACCGGCGCGGCCCCCGCCTCCCCCGCGACCGCCACCGTGATGATCACGGTGCCGACGTCGACGGTCGCACCCGCCGGGAAGAAGAGCTGCTCGACGACCCCGTTGAACGGGATCGGCAGCTCCACCGCCGCCTTGGCGGTCTCCACCTCGCAGACGACCTGCCCGTCGGTGACGGTGTCACCGGGCTTGACGTACCAGCTGAGGATCTCGGCCTCGGTGAGGCCCTCGCCCACGTCGGGCATCTTGAACTCGCGGAGCGAGCGAACTTCGGTGGTCATCTTCGCTCCCCGGTATCAGTACGCGAGCGCGCGGTCGACGGCGTCGAGCACGCGGTCCAGGTCGGGCAGGAAGGCCTCCTCGACCCGGGACGGCGGGTACGGCGAGTGGTAGCCGCCGACCCGCAGCACCGGTGCTTCCAGGTGGTAGAAGCACTTCTCGGTGAGCCGGGCAGCCAGTTCGGCGCCCATGCCCAGGAAGACCGGCGCCTCGTGCACCACGACGGCCCGCCCGGTGCGCTTCACGGACTCCTCCAGGGTGGCGAAGTCGACCGGGGAGAGCGAGCGCAGGTCGACGACCTCCAGCCGGCGGCCGTCCTCCTCGGCGGCCGCGGCGGCCTCCAGGCAGACCTTGACCATCGGACCGTAGGCGATCAGCGTCGCGTCGGTGCCGGGCCGGACGATCCGGGCCTGGTGCAGTCCCAGGTCGGGGGCGTCCCCGACCTCGCCCTTGTCCCAGTAACGCCGCTTGGGCTCCAGGAAGATGACCGGGTCGTCGGACTCGACGGCCTGCCGCAGCATCCAGTGCGCGTCGTGCGCGCTGGACGGGGTGACCACCCGCAGACCGGCGGTGTGCGCGAAGTACGCCTCGTGCGACTCGCTGTGGTGCTCGACCGCGCCGATGCCGCCCGCGTACGGGATGCGGACGGTGACCGGCATCTTGACGTGCCCGAGCGCGCGGGCGTGCATCTTGGCCAGCTGGGAGACGATCTGGTCGAAGGCCGGGTAGACGAAACCGTCGAACTGGATCTCCACCACCGGGCGGTAGCCGCGCAGCGCGAGGCCGATCGCGGTGCCCAGGATGCCGGACTCGGCGAGCGGGGTGTCGATCACCCGGCCCTCGCCGAAGTCCTTCTGGAGGCCGTCGGTGATCCGGAAGACGCCGCCGAGCTTGCCGATGTCCTCGCCCATCAGGACGGTCTTCGGGTCGTTCTCCAGCGACTTGCGCAGCGCCTCGTTGAGCGCCTTGGCGATGCTCAGCTGACCGGCCATCAGTGGTTCTCCCCCGCCTCGAAGGAGGCCGCGTACTCGACGTACTCGGCCCGTTCCTCATCGACCAGCGCGTGCGGCTCGCTGTACACGTGGTCGAAGATCAGCGTCGGGTCCGGGTCCGGCATGCTGCGCACGCCCTCGCGCACCCGCAGGCCCAGCTGCTCGCTCTCGGCGTCGACGGCGGCGAAGAACTCCTCGTCCGCCAGGCCCTCCTTCTCCAGGAGGGTGCGCAGCCGCAGGATCGGGTCCTTGGCCTTCCAGGCCTCGGTCTCCTCGGTGGCCCGGTAGCGGGTGGGGTCGTCGGAGGTGGTGTGCGCGCCCATCCGGTAGGTGAAGGCCTCGATCAGCACCGGGCCGTTGCCGTTGCGGGCGTGGTCGAGCGCCCAGCGGGTGACCGCGAGGCAGGCCAGCACGTCGTTGCCGTCGACCCGGACGCCGGGGAAGCCGAAGCCGGAGGCGCGGCGGTACAGCGGGATCCTGGTCTGGGTGGTGGTGGGCTCGGAGATCGCCCACTGGTTGTTCTGGCAGAAGAACACCACCGGGGAGTTGTAGACCGAGGCGAAGGTGAAGGCCTCGTTGACGTCGCCCTGACTGGAGGCGCCGTCGCCGAAGTACGCGATCACCGCGTCGTCGGTGCCGTCCTTGGTGATGCCCATCGCGTAACCGGTGGCGTGCAGGGTCTGCGCGCCGATCACGATGGTGTACAGGTGGAAGTTCTTCTCGTTCGGGTCCCAACCGCCGTGGTTCACACCGCGGAACATGCCGAGCAGGTTCAGCGGGTCGACGTCGCGGCACCAGGCCACGCCGTGCTCGCGGTAGGTGGGGAAGGCGTAGTCGCCGGCGCGCATGGCCCGGCCGGAGCCGACCTGGGCGGCCTCCTGGCCGAGCAGCGAGGCCCACAGGCCCAGCTCGCCCTGGCGCTGGAGCGAGGTCGCCTCGCCGTCGAACCGGCGCACCAGCACCAGGTCGCGGTAGAGGGAGCGCAGCTCCTCGGGAGTGGTGGTGAGGGGGTAGTCCGGGTGCTCGACCCGCTCGCCTTCCGGCGTGAGCAGCTGGACGAGCTCCGGCTGGGCGTCCGTCCCCGTGGCGCGGAGGGTGTCAGGAACAGCGGGGGCCGCCTTCTTGCGAGCCCTCGCCGTGCTTTTGACGGTCACGTTCACTCCTCGGTCTGTCCGGCCGCCCGGGGTCGCCGGTGACCGGTCCGGTCACCGCCTCGCGGGGCGCGCGTGGGTGTGCGCACCTACTGCGTGGCAGGTGGTGATCCTGTTCCGACGGCGTCCCTCACGAGAACGTTACCCAGCGTCCGCCCTTGGCGCGCCTGCGCTAGGACGTCCTACTTGTTCAGGGCCGACAACCCCGAGGGTGCCGCGTCCGGCTCGCCGTCGGAAGGGTGGGGGTGACGGTCGGCGTGACGCAGCTCTCAATTCGAGCGCCTTCAGGACACCAGCGCACGTTATCCGGGCGGACGCCCGTGCGTAAGGGGGTTCTCGGTATCGGTTTCGGTCGGGTGTGGCCGGAACCCACCACCCCCCTGCTGGGCACGATAGGCCTTATGTAGGGTGATATGGGAGGCTTTGCACGTGACTGATAACGGACAAATCAGGGTGTTCCTGCTCGACGACCACGAGGTCGTCCGACGGGGCGTGCACGACCTGCTCTCCGTCGAGGACGACATCGAGATCGTCGGCGAGGCCGGCACGGCCGCCGAGGCGCTCACCCGGATCCCGGCGGTCCACCCCGACGTCGCGGTGCTCGACGTCCGGCTGCCGGACGGCAACGGGGTCGAGGTCTGCCGGGAGATCCGGTCCCGGCTGCCCGGGATCAAGTGCCTGATGCTGACCTCGTTCTCGGACGACGAGGCGCTGTTCGACTCGATCATGGCGGGCGCCTCCGGCTACGTCCTGAAGGCGATCCGCGGCACCGACCTGATCACCGCCGTGCGGGACGTCGCGGCCGGCCGCTCGCTGCTCGACCCGGTCGCCACCAGCCGGGTGCTCGCCCGGCTGCGCGACGGTGGCGAGAAGGAGGACGAACGGCTGTCCCAACTCACCAAGCAGGAACGACGGATCCTCGATCTGATCGGCGAGGGGATGACCAACCGTCAGATCGGCAACGAGTTGCACCTGGCCGAGAAGACGGTGAAGAACTACGTCTCCAGTCTGCTCGCCAAGATGGGCATGGAGCGACGCACCCAGGCGGCGGCGTACGTGGCGCGGCACCAAGCCGATCATCAGTACTGATACGGCACTTCACACATGTGACGGTTTGTCAAGGGCCCCCACCAGGGGGCCATAACCTCTGCACGTGACTTTCAGCCAGACCCTCGCCTGCGCCCCGGCCCGCCCCGACGTCTCCGCCCCGCCGATAGGGACCCTCAGTCCACCGGTCCCGCGCAGCGCACTCACCGAGGTCCTGGCCCGCTTCCGGGTGGGACGGCTGCTGACCGCCGAACCGGTCGCCGAAGGCCTGCTGAACCGGGGTTACCGGGTCACCGCCGAGGCCGGAACGTACTTCCTGAAGTGCTACGTCGACGCCGCCACCGCCAACCGTCCGAAGATCCTCGCCCACCACCGCGCGATGACCGACCTGCACGCCCTGGGACTGCCCGTGGCACCCCCGCTGAGCTGCTCCGGACGCGGCGGGACGGTGGCCGGCCTGGACGGCCGGCTGTTCGCGCTGTTCCCCTGGACCGATGGCCGACACCGGCACGGTACGGAGCTCGAACCCTCGCAGTGCGACGCACTCGGCGCGCTGCTCGGCCGACTGCACGGCGCACTCGACGAGGTCTGCGCCCCCCTCGACCAACCCGCCGGCTACCGCAGCGCCGACCCCCTGGACAGCGCCGAACTCGCCCGCGACCTGCGGCGCCGCGCCCACGAGCACCGCCCGTACGGCGCGCTGGACGCCCTGGTGGTGCAACGGCTCGACGAACGGCTGGAACTGCTCGCCGAACACGCCCACCGCCGGCCCGATCCGCTCGCCACCCCGCCCACCGGCTGGACCCACGGCGACTTCCACGGCCTCAACCTGCTGTACGCGGGGGAGCCGGACGGCGAGCAGGTCGCGGCCGTGCTCGACTGGGACAAGCTGGGCCCGCAGCCACGCGCCGAGGAGGCCGTCCGGGCCGCCACCCTGCTCTTCAACGACCGCACCACCGGCACCCTGGACCTGGTCCGGGTCCGCCGCTACTCCCAGGCCTACCGGGCGTCCGGCGCCGCCACCGCCGAGCAGGTGGCCGCCGCCGTCCACCGGGTCTGGTGGGAGCGGCTGAACGACTTCTGGATGCTCCAGTGGCGCTACCAGCGGGCCGACCACCGGGCCGACCCGCTCTACCCCGCCTCCGCGGGCCAGTTGGCGTGGTGGTGCCAGGAGTACGAGCAGGTCCTGGACGCCTTCGCCAACTGATCCGTCAGCCGTTGGCCGACTGCGGGCCCCCGCCGCCGGCACCACCGGCACCACCCGCGGCGCCACCCGCGGCGCCACCGCCGCCGCTGCCACCGGCCGACTTCGTCGTCGACGGCTGCGGCGGCTTCGGCGCGGTCGAGCCGGTGCCCTCGCCGGTCGACGTGGACGGCGAGGGGCTCGTCCCGCCGGTCGGCGTGGTGCTGGCGGTGGCCGAGTGGCTCGGCGTCGGGGACGGCGAGGTCGAGTGCTTGCCCGAATTCGGCGACGGCGACATGTTGTTGCCGCCGTTGTTGCCACCGCTGCTGCCGTACGTCCCGGTGTCGGCCGGCTGCGAGGGCCGCCGGCTGCCGGAGGTCGACGGCGGCTGGGTCGACTGGCCGTTCTGGGCCGGCGTGGTCGGTTCGAGGGCGCTGACCGCCGGCTCCGGCGTGCTGGGCAGGACGGGCGCCTTCCCGTCGCCGCCGCTGAGCGCGAAGGCGATCCCGGCCCCGGCCGCGACCAGCACGGCGACCCCGCCGGCCACCCAGGCCCACGGCCCGCGCCGCCGCCCGCCGTGGTCACCGTGGTCGTCATGGTCGTCGTGGTCGTCATGGCCGCCGTACGGGCCGCCCGCCCCCGGGTAGGGCGCGGGGGTGTGCGCGGCCCCCGGGTACGGCATGACCGAGGTCTGGTCGCCGGCCCCGACCGCGCCGAAGGCCTGGGTGGCCGCCGCCTGGTCCGGCCGGAGCACCTGGGTGGCCCCGGTGTCGCCGGGCATCCCGGCGGCCGTGCCGACCCAGCCGGCCCCGGCCGCGCCGTGCATCTCGCGCAGCGCGTGCTGCACGTGGGCGCGGAACTCGTCGGCGTCCTGGAAGCGGTCGTCCGGGTTCTTGGCCAGCGAGCGCAGCACCAGCGGGTCCAGGCCGAGCGGCACCCGGCTGTTGGCCTGCGACGGCGGCACCGGCGGGTCCTGGACGTGCTGGTAGACCACCGACAGCGGGGTGTCGCCGGTGAACGGCGGGCGCAGCGTGAGCAGTTCGTAGAGCATGCAGCCGGCCGCGTACAGGTCGGAGCGGTGGTCGACCGCCTTGCCCAGCGCCTGCTCCGGCGACAGGTACTGCGGGGTGCCCATGACCATGCCGGTCTGGGTCATCGTGGTGGCCCCGCCGGTCAGCGCCCGGGCGATGCCGAAGTCCATCACCTTGACCGCACCGGCGTTGGTGATGCTCACGTTGGCGGGCTTGATGTCGCGGTGCACGATGCCGTTGCGGTGGCTGTAGGCCAGCGCCTCCAGCACCCCCGCGATGATGATCAGCGCCTGGTCGACCGGCGGCGCGTCCTCGTCCACCAGCAGCTCGCGGACGGTGCGGCCCTCGACCAGCTCCATCACGATGTACGGCGTGGACTCGTCCCCGACGTACTCCTCGCCGGTGTCGTAGACCGCGACGATCGAGTGGTGGTTCAGCGCCGCGACGGCGTGCGCCTCACGGGTGAAGCGCACCCGGGCGACCTCGTCCTGCGCCAGCTCGCCGCGCAGCAGCTTCACCGCGACGGTGCGGCCCAGCCGCACGTCCTCGGCCGCGAACACCTCGGCCATGCCGCCGCGGCCGAGCCGGTGGGTCAGCCGGTAGCGGCCGTCCCCGACCGTGCCCATCGGGACCCCGCGGCCAGGGGTGTGCAGCCCGCCGACCCCGCCGAACGGCGGCAGCGCGGAGGTCGCGGCTTCACTGCCCGGCTCGGGGATCCGCGGCGTACCGCCGGTCGGTCCGTTCGCGCGGGCACCCGCCTCGTCGTCCGGCTGCTGCGTCTGTGCCATCGCTCCTCGCCCCGGGCGGTCGCTCGGAATCGCGGTGCCCTGTCGCCTACGTATCCCCGAACGCTACCGCTTCCGACGCGCACCCGTGACACGCGCGAAGCGGCGGGAAACGGTCAGACCAGCCCGTTCCGGTCGGCCTGCGGACCCACCAGCACGACCGCCGCCGGGCGCTCGGAGTGGAACCTGCCGTTGGTCGTGGTCTGCGCCTTGTTGACCACGATCGCGATGATGATGCCGGCCAGCACCAGCACGCCGACGATGATCGCGATCACCACGAAGGCCGTCGAGCAGCCGCCGCCGCTGGGCTTCGGCTGCTGGTACGGCGGCATCGGCTGCGGCCCGGGCGCGTGCATCGGCCGCTGCCCCCCGGACTGGAGGTACTGCGGCTGCGGCGTCTGCGGGGCCTGCGGGCGCGGGGTCTGGTAGGCCGGCGGCGGCGTCCGGTACTGCGGCTGCTGCTGGTAGGCGGGCGGCGGGGTCCGGTACGCGGGCGGCGGGGTCCGGTACTGCGGGTGCTGGGGGTGCTGCGGCGCTCCCCCCTGCTGGAGGAACTGCGGGTGCGGGGTCTGCGGCGCCTGCGGGGGCGGCGGCGTCGCGTGCACCGAGCGCGGACCCTCCTTGATCACCAGCGGGGAGCTCGCGTGCAGCGCGTGCCCGGCGCCGCCGCCCCTGAGCTCCGCGATCAGCCGCTCCGCCTCGTCCCGCATCGCGGCCGCGCTCTGGAACCGGTGCGCCGGGTCCTTGCGCAGCGCCTGGGCCACGAACCCGTCCACCACCGGGGTGATCGAGCGGTTCAGGCTGGACGGGGCCGGCGGCTCCTCCTGGACGTGCTTGTAGGCGATCGAGAAGGCCGAGTCGCCGTCGAAGACCAGCTGGCCGGTGAGCATCTCGAAGAGCATCACGCCGACCGAGTACAGGTCGGAGCGGGCGTCCACCGGCTTGCCGAGCGCCTGCTCGGGCGACAGGTACTGCGGGGTGCCGACCACCATGCCGGTCTGGGTCATCGAGGTGACGCCCGACTCCAGCGCCCGGGCGATGCCGAAGTCCATGACCTTGACGTTGCCCTTGCGGTCGAACATGACGTTGCCGGGCTTGATGTCGCGGTGCACCAGGCCCATGTCGTGCGAGGCCTCCAGCGCGTTCAGCACCCCGACGATGACCCGCAGGGCCTCCTCGGTCGGCATCGCGCCGTACTGCACGACCGCCTCGTTGATCGCCTCGCGCAGGCCCTTGCCGTCGATCAGCTGCATGACGATGTACGGCGTGCTGGAACCGTCCGGGGCGACGTCCTCGCCGCTGTCGTACACCGTGACGATGTTCGGGTGCTCCAGCCGGGCCACGGCCTGGGCCTCGCGGCGGAACCGCTCCTTGAACGAGTCGTCCCGGCCCAGCTCGCTGTGCATGCTCTTCAGCGCGACCTGCCGGTCCAGCACGCTGTCGTGGGCGAGGTGCACGGAGGCCATGCCGCCCTCGCCCAGCAGCCGCTGCAGGACGTAGCGGCCGTTGCCCAGGGAGGAGCCCTCGACCGCCGCGTTGCCGTGCTCGCTCATGGTGCTCTGCTCCCCCTCGGCGCGGTGGTGCTGCCGCAACCGTGACGTTCGGTCTCGTCCGTGCGTGGTGGGCCCGGCCCGCTGGCCCGGCGAACCCCTGTCGCGGCGGCTCGACCGGCCAGCGACAGGGGTCAGGGTATCGGCTTCCGCCGACGGTGATCGGTCCAGGGCCGACCCCTGCCCCCGGACCGCCGGCACCGCGCTGCGGGCCGGCCGTCCGGGGCGGATCGTCGTGGTGCGTCCCGCCCCCGACGGGACCGGCGGACCTACAGATACGGGCCGGAACGGATGCCGCGGCCCTGCCCCGGGTCCTCCTCGTCCGGCTCGCCGCCGTGCAGACCGGGCGGCAGCGCGCGCCGCATCTGCTCCAGCTGCGCCCGGGCGGCCATCTGCTGGGCGAACAGGGCGGTCTGGATGCCGTGGAACAGCCCCTCCAGCCAGCCCACCAGCTGGGCCTGGGCGATCCGCAGCTCGGCCTCGGTCGGGATGGTGTCGTCGGTGAACGGCAGCGAGAGCCGCTCCAGCTCGGCCACCAGCTCCGGGGCCAGCCCGAGCTCCAGCTCCTTGATCGAACTGGCGTGGATGTCCTTCAACCGGACCCTGCTCGCCTCGTCGAGGGGCGCCGCCCGGACCTCCTCCAGCAGCTGCTTGATCATGCTGCCGATGCGCATGACCTTCGCGGGCTGCTCGACCATCTCGGTCACCGGGAGCTCGCGCGGCACGTCCGCGTCGTCGTCCCCGTCCATCGGCGCCCCGGCGAACCCTTGGCCCACGGGCAGGCCGTCCGGTCCGACGATCAGCACCTTCTGGCCGTCCTGCGACTGCCCGCCGGCGGCCCGGAAGGGCTCCTGCGACGAGCGCTCGTTCATCGGATTCGTCATGAACAACATTCTCTCTCACTGGGGTTGGTCGGGCGGAAGCCCCCGTGCGTCCCGCCGTCCTGCGCCACCCGTGACGACGGTACGCCCCCGCCACCCGCCCGGGAATCCGTACGGATACTCAGTTCCCGGCCCGGCACGACCGATCGCCCCCGCCCGCCCCGCGTCGCGCCCGTCGCCCCGGTCGCCCCCGGCGGCTCCCCCACCACCCCGCGAAATCCGGCCCGCGCCCCGGGCAGGTCGCCGGGAACCCGCACCGAATCTCCACGCCGTGCCCCGGACACCCGCACCGCGGACCCCCGCACCCGCGCCTCAGCCCTTCCGCAGCCGCACGCCGACCAGGCCCAGGCCGCAGCCGATCAGCCCCAGCCCCACGCCCAGCGGGAGCTGGAGGGTGGAGGGGTCCTGCCAGCGGGCCGGGAGCACGGCGGGGACGATCGCGGCCTCGGGCCGGCCGGCGGCCACCGCGGCGGTGTCCGGATCGGCGGCCGGGGCGGACGCGTCCGGGTCCGAGCCGTCGACCGCGGCGCCCTGGTCCTGGGCCTGGTCCTGGGCCTGGTCCTGGGGCTGGTCGGGGGCCTGCCCGACGGACCGGTCCGGTGCCTGGTCCGGCGCCTGCTCCGCCGTCTGCCCGGGCGCCTGGTCCGGCACCTGGTCCGGTGCCTGGTCCGGCGCCGAAGCGGGACGATGGCGGTGCGCCCGGAACTCGGCGAAGTCCGGGCGGGACCGCTCGGGCACCGGGTACTGCGGCGGCGCGGCCCGGGGCGACTGCCCGGGCGGCCCGGCGCCGTCCCAGCTCCCGTCGGTGCCGTCGGCACCGTCGTCGACCCAGGCCCCGTCGACGCCCTGGGAGTCGTCCTGGATCCGGTCCCGGCCCGCGGACTCGTCCGCGCCCACGGCCTCGTCCGCAGCCTCGTCGCCGCCCCGGGCCGGGCGCTCGCCCGCCTGGGCCGAGACGCTCGGCGCGGGCTCCGCCGCCGCGAGGGTGGCGGCGGCCAGCGGGAGCGTCAGCCCCAGCACGGCCGCCGCGAACACCGTCCGGGCCCGACCGCCCGGACGGGCCCCACGGGCACGGCGCTCAGCACAGCGGTCACAGCGGTCACGACGGTGGTACGGCGCGGCGGGCAGCGGCCCGAGGACGGCGTGCAGCGGTGCGGCCACGGTCGGAGTCCTTCCGACGGCCGACCACGCCCGGGGGCGGGTTCGGCGGTGGGACAGCTCCCGACCAGCCTCACACAATCCGACCGACCGGGCACGTCGGACCACCGGCCGCCCCGCTCAGACCCTGTCCGGCCCCGCTCAGGCCCCGTCCGGCACCACTCAGGCCGTCAGCACGACCTTCCCCACCTGCTCCCCCGCCTCCAGCACCCGGTGCGCGTCGCCCGCCGAGGTCAGCGGCAGCACCCGGTCCACCACCGGCTTCACCACCCCGGACTCGACCAGCGGCCACACGTGCTCCCGCACCGCCGCCACGATCGCCGCCTTCTCCGCCAGCGGCCGCCCGCGCAGATTGGTGGCGATCACCGCCGCCCGCTTGCGCAGCAGCGCGTTGAGGTCCAGCTCGCCCTTCGCCCCGCCCTGCAGCCCGATGACCACCAGCCGCCCGTTGACCGCCAGCGCGTCCACGTTCCGCTGCAGGTACTTGGCGCCCATGATGTCCAGGATCACGTCCGCCCCGGCGCCGCCGGTGGCCTCCCGGAGCACCTCGACGAAGTCCTGCTCGCGGTAGTCGATCACGATGTCCGCACCCAGCTCGGTGCACCGGGCCAGCTTCTCCGCACTGCCCGCCGTCACCGCGACCCGCGCACCGACCGCCTTGGCCAGCTGGATCGCCATCGTCCCGATCCCGCTGGCACCGCCGTGCAGCAGCACCGTCTCGCCCGGCCGCAGGTGCGCGGTGAGGAAGACGTTGGACCACACCGTGCAGGCCACCTCCGGCAGCGCCGCGGCCTGCTCCGGGCTCAGCCCTTCCGGCAGCGGCAGCAGCTGCCCGCTCGGCACCGCCACCTTCTCCGCGTAGCCGCCGCCGGCCAGCAGCGCGCACACCTCGTCACCGACCGCCCAGCCGGCCACGCCCGGACCGAGCGCGACGATCCGCCCGGCGCACTCCAGCCCCGGGTAGGGCGGGGCGCCGGGCGGCGGGTTGTAGAAGCCCTGCCGCTGGAGCAGGTCGGCGCGGTTGACGGCGGTGGCCGCCACCTCGACCAGGACCTCGCCCTCACCGGGCACCGGATCGGGGACCTCGGTCCACACCAGCGCCTCGGGGCCGCCGGGTACGGGAATCGTCATCGCATGCATGCCCCGAACCTACTGCGCCGTACGGCGGTTCGGAGCTCAGGCCCCGCCCGGCCCGGAGGACTTGATGACGATCACCCGGTCGGTGAGCTGGAGCACGGCGGCCTCCGGCTCGGTGTAGTTGAGCACCCGCCGACCGCGCACCACCGCGACCACCAACTCCGCGCACTCGCGCGGGCTGTGCCCGGCCTCGGCCCGGGTCACCGGCCGCTCCACCACGTCCAGCCCGTTCCCGTAGGTCAGCAGGTCCTCCATCACCGCCCCGGCGTGCGGGCTGAGCATCGACAGCCCGAGCAGCCGCCCGGCCGAACTGGAGCTGGTGACCACGACGTCGGCGCCGCTCTGCCGCAGCAGCGGCGCGTTCTCGTCCTCCCGCACGGCCGCGACCACGGTGGCGGCCTTGTTTAGCTGGCGCGCCGTCAGGGTGACCAGCACCGCCGTGTCGTCCCGCTCCGGGGCGACCACGATCCGGGCCGCGGCGGGAACGGCCGCCCGCACCAGGGTGTCGGTGCGGGTGGCGTCGCCGACCACCCCGACCAGGCCGTGCTGCGAGGCGCTCTCGATCACCTTGCGCTGCGGGTCGACGACGACGATCTCCTCCGCCTTCACGCCCTGTCCGAGCAGGGTGTCGACGGCGCTGCGCCCCTTCGTCCCGAACCCGATGACGACGGTGTGCTCGCGCACGGTGGACCTCCAGCGGTTCAACCGCCATTGCAGGCGGGTCCGTTCGGTGAGCACCTCCAGCGTGGTGCCGACCAGGATGATCAGGAACAGCACGCGCAGCGGGGTGACCACCAGGATGTTGGTGAGCCGGGCGCCGTCGCTGTACGGGGTGATGTCCCCGTAGCCGGTGGTGGAGAGCGTCACGGTGGCGTAGTACGCCGCGTCCAGGAAGCTCAGTTCGCCGCCCGCGTTGTCGTGGTAGCCGCTCCGGTCGAGGTACACGATCACCGAGGTGGCGACCAGCACGGCGAGCGCGAGCAGCAGCCGCGAGCCGACCTGCGCCACTGCGGGCGCCGTGCGCCGGGCGGGCAGCACGATCCCGGCGTCCGCCCACGGCTCGGTGCCCGGCGCCGCGATCCGCCTCAGCCGGCTCATGCGGCCACCTCCCGGTCCCGGTTCACGGTGCCTCCACCAGTTCGACGGTCTCGCCCCGGTCCGCCCCGCCGGGCGGGACCACGGCCAGCGCCTCGGCCCGGGCGAGACCGCGCAGCATGGCGGGCCCGTCGAAGGCGAGCGGCACGACGCCCGCCGCGGTGCGCCGCACCGGCTGGAGGCGGGTGTCGGTGGGGTGCCCGGGCAGCGGGACGGCCGCCGGGGCGGGCGCGGGGGCGGTCGCGGCCCGTCCGGTGCGGGCGTGCAGCAGCGGCAGGGCGAGCGTGACCATGGCCGCGACGGCGGCCAGCGGGTTGCCGGGCAGGCCCACCAGGTGGCGCCCGCCCGGGAGTTCGGCCAGCAGCATGGGGTGTCCGGGCCGGACGGCGACGCCGTCCACCAGCAGCCGGGCACCGGCCTCGGCGAGCGCCCGGTGCAGGAAGTCCACCGGGCCGGCGGCCGTGGCGCCGGTGGTGACCACCACGTCGGCGGTGGAGTGCCGCAGGGCGTCCCGCAGCAGCCCGAAGTCGTCCCGCACGCAGCGGACTTCCGCCACCTCGGCCCCGGACGAGCGCAGCCAGGGCGGCAGCAGCGGCCCGAGGGCGTCCCGGACCACCCCCGGCCCGGGGATTCCGGTGTCGATCAACTCATCGCCCAGCACCAGCAGTTGGACCACCGGACGGCGGCGCACGGCGAGCCGGTCGTGGCCGCAGGCGGCGGCCAGGCCGAGCACGGCCGGCCCGACCACCGTGCCGGTGGGCAGCAACTCCTCGCCCCGGCGGCACTCCTGGCCGCGCGGGCGGACGTCCTGGCCGGTGGTCAGCTGCTCCGGACCGCGCTCGCGCAGCAGGGTGCCGTCGGTGCGACCGTGCTCACGGCGCAGCACGGCGGTCGCCCCGGGCGGCAGTTGGGCGCCGGTGGCGATCTCGACGGCGTCGCCGTCGGCCAGCGGCCCGACCTCGGTGCGCCCGGCCAGCACCCGGCCGGAGATCCGCCACGGGCCCGGTCCGGCCACCGCCCAGCCGTCCATCGCGGAGGTGTCGAAGGCCGGCAGGTCGGTGAGCGCGGCGAGCGGTTCGGCCAGGACGTGTCCGAGCGTCTCGGCCAGCGGCAGCCCGACCGCCGGCAGCGGGCGCAGCCCGGCCCGGCGCGCACGCTCCCGGGCCTGCGGCCAGGTCAGCACGCCGGGCGCGGTGGCGGGGGCGGTCACGGTGCTCTGCCCGACCGTGCTCACCGCTCCCCCGGGCCGTCGTCGGCCGGGGTCCACCGCTCGGCGAGCGCCGCGGTGCGCCGGGCCGCCTCGGCGACGGCCTCCGGGCCGCCGCCCTGCTGCGCGGCCGCGTAGCCGATCAGGAAGGCGGTCAGCGGTGCGGCCGGCCGGGCCACCCCGTGCGCGACCACCCGGGCCAGGTCGAGCAGTCCCCGGACGTCCACGTCCAGGTCGATGCCCAGGTCGGCCTTGACCTCGGCGATCCAGTCTTCCAGCGTGCGCTCCATGCGCCCATGCTGCCTGATCGGCGGTTTCGCCGAGGTGTTCGCCCCGTGTGCGGGGCGCGTCGTTTCCCGCACGGGCCGGTGGCCGCCCCGGTGAGGCCGGGCGTCCGTCGGCCCCGCCGCCCCGGGCCCCGGGCGGTTCAGCCGCCGTCGCGCCGCCGGGCCTGCTCCAGGTCCTCCCAGGTGTCGCAGTCGTAGGCGACGTTGTCCGTGTCGGCCACCCGCAGCCCGGCCAGCCCGCCGACCAGGCGGCGCAGCGGCTGTCCGGCCGGGTCGCCGAGTCCGGCGAGCGCGGCGCGCAGCGGGGCGGTGCGGTAGGCGGCGGCGAGCGGCTGGTCCCGGCCGCCCGCGTCGACCAGCAGGGCGGTGTCCGCGTCGGCCCCGGCCCGGTCGAGGGCGGCGGCCAGCCGGTCGACGGTGCGCCGGTCCAGGAAGGGCAGGTCGGCGGCGAGCAGCAGCACCAGGTCGGCGGTGACCAGGTCGAGCCCGGCCGCGACGGCGGCGACCGGTCCGCCGCCGGGCGGCTGCTCCCTGGTCCAGTGGACGCCCGGGCGCGCGGTCGGCCGGGCCGGTCCGACCACGACGGTGGTCCGGGCGCCCCCGCAGGCGGCGAGCACCCGGTCCAGCAGGCTGGTCTCCCCCACGGTGAGGCCGGGTTTGTCGACCCCGCCGAGCCTCCGGGCCGCGCCGCCGGCCGGCACGATCACGTCGTACGGCGTCGTCATGCGGCCAGTATCCCGCGCTAGCCGTCCGCCCGGTCGGTCCCGTCTTCCGCGCCCTGCTCGGGCCCCTCGTCCTCCCCGGATTCCTCGGATTCCCCGGCCTGCTCGGACCCCTCGGCCGGCTCGGACTCCGCCGGGGCGGCCTCCCGGGCGGTGTTGGCGGCCGCGCCCAGCTCCAGGAAGGACGGCAGGGTCAGCTCCCCGTACCGCTCGTTCATCGCCGTGACCAGCGCCTCCGGATCGTCCGGGTGCTCGGCCAGCAGCCGGTCGAAGTCCTGGAGGTACTCCCCGGTGAAGGCGAGCACCCGGGCCGCGTCGTCGCCCTGTTCGGGGGCGCGGTGCCCGGCGATCACCCGGTCCACGCCGAGGTCGGCGATCCGGCCGAGGTTGTGGCCCCAGGTGGTGCGCTGGGCCGGGGTGGTGTCGGCGGTCCACACGTGGGTGCCGTTGCAGACGAAGTCCCCGGCGATCACGGTCCGGGCGCTCGGCACGTGGACGACGGTGGACTCCCCGCAGTCGGCCTGCCCGAGCAGCAGCACCGGGATCACCTGCTGGTCGAGCATCAGCGGCTGCGGCAGCAGCGGGGCGGGGACCAGCGGGTGGTCGGGGATGTCGTCGCCGTAGACCGGCTTCCACTGGGCGACCTTCGCCGCGACGGTGCGCCGGATGCCCTCGACCACCGCCGGCGCGGCCAGCAGCCGGGCGTCCGGGAAGAGCCTGAGCACCTCCTCCGCGCCGAAGTAGTGGTCCGGGTGCTGGTGGGTGACCACGACGGCGAGCAGCCGGCGGCCCTTGCCCGCCACCCACTCGGCCAGTTCGCGCCCGGCGCTGCGGGTGAGCTGGGCGTCGACCAGGATCGCGGTCCGCTCGCCGAGGATCAGCGTGGAGGTGGTGAAGAAGGCCGACTCGGGCCCGGTGAAGACCGCGACCTCCAGCGGGCGGGCCGGCCGCCCGGCGTCGGCGGCACTCCCGGCCGCGACGGGCTCGGCGTCCGCCCGTTCCGCGCCGGCGCTCTCCTCGGGCGGGGACGACGTCACGGGGTGCTCCCTCTGGTTCGGCGGTCGGACTGCTTGCGCCCTACAGCATGGGAGCACCGGCGGCCGATTGCGCGGAAGGCGCGCCCGGCGGGGCGCGCCTTCGGGCACAGGTCACACCGCCCGGTCGGCGGTCGGCCCCCCGGCGCACCGGGGCCGTGGCTCAGGGCCGGCGGGAACCGCCGCGCAGCCGGGCCACCCGGTCGGTGATGCCCCAGGAGGTCACCCGCCAGAGCGCCTCGACGACGATGGTGCGGCTCATCTTGGAGGCGCCGAGCTCGCGCTCCACGAAGGTGATCGGCACCTCGGCGACCTTGAAGCCCGCCTTCACCGTGCGCCAGGCCAGGTCGACCTGGAAGCAGTACCCGGCCGAGGCCACCTCGTCCATGCCCAGGCCCAGCAGGGTCTCCTTGCGGAAGGCCCGGTAGCCGCCGGTGACGTCCCGGATCGGCACGCCCAGCATCAGCCGCGAGTAGGTCGAGCCGCCGCGCGAGAGCAGCAGCCGCGACTTTGGCCAGTTCACCACCCGGCCGCCCGGCACCCAGCGCGAGCCGAGCACCAGGTCGGCGCCGCGCAGCGCGCCCAGCAGCCGGTCCAGCTCCTCGGGCTGGTGCGAGCCGTCCGCGTCCATCTCGACCAGGACGTCGTAGCCGTGGTCGATGCCCCAGCGGAAGCCGGCCAGGTAGGCGGCGCCCAGGCCCTCCTTGCCCTTGCGGTGCATGACGTGGACGTTCACGTCCTCGGCGGCCAGCTTGTCGGCCAGCTCACCGGTGCCGTCGGGGCTGTTGTCGTCGGCGACCAGCACGTGTGCCTCGGGCACCGAGACACGGACCCGACCGACGATCCGCTCGACGTTCTCCGCCTCGTTGTAGGTCGGGATGATCACCAGGACCCTGCCGAGATCAGCAAAACTCTGCTGGTTCACGGTCACGTACAAACCTCTCGGCCGATGGCGGGGAGTGTCAGAACACCGTCGCCCGCACTCTGGAACGCGGCCCGGCCGACAGCCCGCCGACGGGATGACCACGGTGGAGAATGCTGCGGAGGGCGGATACTACTGCGTCCTGGCATTCTACTACCGCGCCCGGGAACCACCGGTAGGACCACGGCACTCCCCACTGTTGCCCACCGTTTCCCCGCGCGCGACCCAGGTCAGCTAGGGTCGATGCCCTTGCCCGTGCCCGGACCGCCCGCACCGCCGGGCCCGCCCCGGAGAACCGGACCCCGGGACGTCCGGGGCCGCCCCGTCAGCGAAGGAGTAGGACCGCGCGCATGGACAGGCTCGTCAACACCGTCCGCCCGTACGCCTGGGGGTCGCTCACGGCCCTGCCCGAGCTGCTGGGCCAGGAACCCACCGGCGAACCGCAGGCCGAACTGTGGATGGGCGCCCACCCCGGCGACCCGTCCCGCGTCGACCGCGGCGAGGGCCCGCGCCGGCTGGACGAGCTGATCGCGGCCGACCCCGAGGGCGAACTCGGCGCGGCCAGCGTGGCCCGCTTCGGCCCGGGCCTGCCGTTCCTGTTCAAGGTGCTCGCCGCGGGCATCCCGCTGTCCATCCAGGCCCACCCCACGCTCGACCAGGCCCGGGCCGGCTTCGCCGCCGAGAACGCCCTCGGCATCCCGCTGGACGCCCCCGGGCGGAGCTACCGCGACGACAGCCACAAGCCCGAAATGGTCTGCGCCCTGGGCGAGTTCGAGGGCCTGTGCGGTTTCCGCCGGCCCGCCGACGCGGCCGCGCTGCTGACCGCCCTCGGGGTGCCCGGGCTGGCCCCGGTGATCGACCTGCTGTCCGTCGAGGACGAGGCCGAGGCGCTGCGCGGCGCCCTGGCCGCCGTCCTCACCCTGGACGGGGAGACCGTCCGGCAGACCGTCGAGGTGCTGGCCGGCACCGATCCGGACGGGGAGTTCGCCCCCTACGCCCGGATCGCCGAGGACTTCCCGGACGACCGCGGCGTGATCGCCGGCCTGCTGCTCAACCACGTCCGGCTGCGGGCCGGCGAGGCGCTCTACCTGGGCGCCGGGGTGCCGCACGCCTACCTCTCCGGCGTCTGCGTGGAGCTGCAGGCCAACTCGGACAACGTGCTGCGGGCCGGCCTCACCCCCAAGCACATCGACGTGCCGGAGCTGCTGAAGGTGGTGCTCTTCGAGCCCGGCGCCCCCGGGGTGGTCCGCCCCGTCGGGGTCGACGGCACCCCCGGCGAGCAGCTCTACCCCGTGCCGATCGACGAGTTCCGGCTCTCCCGCTTCGAGCTGGACGGCGTCGAGCGGCAGATCGACGGCCGCACCCCGCAGATCCTGCTCTGCACCGGGGGCACCGTCCGGCTCACCGCCGCCGACGGCACCGTCCTGGACCTCGACCGCGGCCAGTCCGCCTTCCTCCCCGCCACCGGCACCCCGACCCGCCTCTCCGGCCCGGTCGGCACGCTGTTCCGCGCCACCGTCACGGTCTGACCCCGGCCGTACCGGCCGTACGCACGACGAAGGGCGCACCCCCGGCGGGGGTGCGCCCTTCCCGACTCTCCGGCCCGGCGGGTCAGCGGCCCGACGACCCCGCGCCGGCCTCGACCGGCACCGGCTCCTCGGCCCGGGCCCGGCCCTGGGTACCCACCGACGCCCCGGCCGCCACCGCCGGAGCGGGCGGCGTCCCGAAGGCCAGCGGCGGCAGCTCGCCGCCCGGCCAGCGGCGGTCGGCCCACTTGCCCACCTTGCGGCCCAGCTTCTGCACCGGGAGCTCCACCAGCTTGTACATCAGCCAGCTCGCGACCATGATCACGGCGAGGTACTCGGCCGTCCAGAGCACCTTCCCGCCGGTCGTCTCGGGCACCTTGGGCACGTTCAGCTGGTAGTGCAGGGTGTGCAGCAGCGGGACGTGCAGCAGGTAGAGCGAGAAGCTGATCCCGCCGAGCCAGGTCAGCGGCTTCGGGAAGCGGCGCTTGCGCAGCGCGAAGCCGATGCCGAAGGTGATCCAGGCCCCGAGGTAGGAACCGACCCAGGCCCGCGGCCCGGCGGTCCAGGTGTTGTTCTCCATGCCGCTGTGGTTGTAGAAGAAGCCGATCGCCACACCGGCGGCGATCACGAAGCCGCAGCACATCAGGGCCTGGAGCCGGTCGATCTGGCCCCGCTCGGCGCGGTAGATGACGGTGCCCGCGAACATCGTCGCGAAGATCATCAGGGTCTCGAACATCGGCGCCCGGCTGTTGTTGTACATCAGCACGAAGGCCAGTACGCCGAGCGTGATCGCCCCGATCCGGGTCAGGTTCGCCCGGCCGCTCAGCACGCAGCCGAAGGCGAAGAGCACGATCAGCACGACGCCCCAGACCAGGTTGTGGGTCGAGGCCGCGTCGACGGTCATCGTGTGGGAGGCGATCGTGGTGCCGAAGATCAGCGCCACGGCGGCGAAGGCCACCGCGATCGGGCCACTGCGGCGGTGCTGGCCGACCGCGAAGAGCGCGGTGACCATGTAGTAGAACGCCATCTCGTAGCTGAGCGTCCACATCACGCCCAGGCCGTTCCAGACGCCCATGAAGTCCTGCAGCATGGTCGCGTTGGCGGCCACGGCCACGTAGTTGTGGCCGGTGGCGAAGAGCGCGACCGAACCGTCGTTCTTCGGGATGATGGCCAGCGCCACCGCTATGCCGATGATCACCGGCGGCCAGAGCCGGAAGATCCGTCCGATCCAGAACGTCCGCACGTTCCCGCGGCGCTCCAGCGAGGCCGGGATGATGTAGCCGCTGACCAGGAAGAACAGCATCACGCCGTAGAGGCCGAGGTCCCCGTGCCACCAGATGAAGGCGGCCAGCCGGTCCGGCAGCAGCTTCAGCACGTCGAAGTGGTGCAGGGCGACCACCAGGGCGGCCACGCCGCGCAGCGCGTCGAGCCAGCCCAACCGGGCGGCCGCCCCGCCGGCCTGGGCCTTCGCGCTTCCCCCGGCCTTGCGGGCGGACAGCTGTCGTATCGTCTTCACGGCAGGGACAGTAGTCCATCGCCTCGAACCGCCGTTCCCCGTGCCCGACCCGACCGGCCGTCACCCGGTCGGCCCCGCCCGGCACCGCCGCCGGACCGTCGCGGGGCCACCGACCGGTGGAGCCCCGCGCCCGGGGGAAGCGGCCGCGGGACCGTCAGTCCCTGGTCATGTCGACGAAGCGCGAGTAGTGGCCCTGGAAGGCCACCGTGATGGTGGCGGTCGGACCGTTACGGTGCTTGGCCACGATCAGGTCGGCCTCGCCCGCGCGCGGGGACTCCTTCTCGTACGCGTCCTCGCGGTGCAGCAGGATGACCATGTCGGCGTCCTGCTCGATCGAGCCGGACTCACGCAGGTCGGAGACCATCGGACGCTTGTCGGTGCGCTGCTCGGGACCACGGTTCAGCTGGGACAGCGCGATGACCGGGACTTCCAGCTCCTTGGCCAGCAGCTTGAGGTTCCGGGACATGTCCGAGACCTCCTGCTGGCGGTTCTCGGCCCGGCGGGAGCCGCCGGACTGCATCAGCTGGAGGTAGTCGATGACGATCAGCTTGATGTCGTTGCGCTGCTTGAGCCGGCGGCACTTGGCGCGGATCTCCATCATCGACAGGTTCGGCGAGTCGTCGATGAACAGCGGCGCCTCGCTGACGTCGGGCATCCGGCGGGCGACCCGCGTCCAGTCGTCGTCCGTCATGTTGCCGGAGCGCATGTGGTGCAGCGCGACCCGGGCCTCGGCGGACAGCAGGCGCATGGCGATCTCGTTGCGGCCCATTTCGAGCGAGAAGATCACGCTGGGCAGCTTGTGGTGGATCGAGCAGGCCCGGGCGAAGTCCAGCGCGAGGGTGGACTTACCCATGGCGGGGCGGGCCGCGATGACGATCATCTGGCCGGGGTGCAGCCCGTTGGTGAGCGCGTCGAAGTCGGCGAAGCCGGTCGGCACGCCGGACATCTGGCCGTTCCGGGAGCCGATCGCCTCGATCTCGTCGAGGGCGCCCTCCATGATGTCGGCCAGCGGCGCGTAGTCCTCGTTGGTGCGCTGCTCGGTGACGGCGTAGATCTCCGCCTGGGCGGCGTTGACGATCTCGTCCACGTCGCCCTCGGCCGCGTAGCCCATGCCGGCGATCCGGGTGCCGGCCTCGACCAGGCGGCGCAGCACCCCGCGCTCGGCGACGATCTGGGCGTAGTACTCGGCGTTGGCCGCGGTCGGGACGGAGTTGACCAGGGTGTGCAGGTAGGAGGCGCCGCCGACGCGCTGGAGCTCGCCGCGCTTGGTGAGCTCGCCGGCCACGGTGATCGGGTCGGCCGGCTCGCCGCGGGCGTACAGGTCGAGGATCGCGCCGTGGATCATCTCGTGCGCGGGCCGGTAGTAGTCGGCCGGCTTGAGCACCTCGACCACGTCGGCGATGGCGTCCTTGGACAGCAGCATGCCGCCCAGTACGGACTGCTCGGCGGCGAGGTCCTGCGGGGGGACCCGCTCGAAGCCGTCGACGCCGCCCCGGCCCTCGTCGTCCCGGCGGTCCCGGTCGTCCCGGCCCTTGCCGTTCTTCCCGAAGCCGCCCTTGCGGAAGCCCTCGCCGCGACCGCCGCCCTGGCCGTTGCCCTGACCGCCGCCGCCCTGGCCGTCGCGGTTGCGGGAGACCGGGAGCCGGTCGCCGGGACCGTCCGGGAACGGGGCGTCGTCGAAGGCGCCGGCCGGGAAGGGGTCCTCGGCGGTCTGCCAGTCCTCCTCCGGCGGCGGGGCGTCGTGGTCGTCGTACTGGGGGCCGGTCACGCGTGTTCCCCGATCAGCGAGTGGTGCGAAGTTGGAGCGGGCCTTGCCGGTGGCTGGGTGGAGCGGATCCGCTCCTCTTTGTACGCCACGGCCCCGACAAATCGGACGCCGGGGCGGGTGGGAGTGTCGGGCGAAGCGCCCACGCTAAGGCGCCGGACGCCCTTGCGCCAAGGCGGTTATCCACAGGGGGTGTGGACGAGCGGCCCCGGGCTGTGGAGAACTGCCGCAAAGCTGTGGACACCCCTGTGGAAGGTCCTGTGGATAACCGGACGATCGGTCCACCGTCAATCCATTGACCTGCGATTACCTCGTACGGGGCCTGTGCATGAGAAATTCTTCACACACCGCCGAACGGCTGTGGGCGCGCACCGGGCGGAGTGCGCCGCTCACAGATTCGAGTAATGGCTGAACATCGGATTTGGCTATTACCTGTGGATGAGTACCCTGGAGCGCATGAGCGCCGCCACCGACGAACCTCCCAGACCCGGCACCGAGCCCGGCCCTGCGCCCGGCTCCGGCCCCGAGCCCGGGCCCCTGCGCCGGTCCGGACGCCGGCACGACCGCGAGATCCTCGCCCTGGCGGTGCCCGCCTTCGGCGCCCTGGTCGCCGAACCGCTGTTCCTGATGGCCGACTCCGCGATCGTCGGCCACCTCGGCACCCCCCAGCTCGCCGGCGTCGGCGTCGCCTCCGCCGCGCTCACCACCGCGACCGGGGTGTTCGTCTTCCTCGCCTACGCCACCACCGCCGCGGTGGCCCGCCGGATCGGCGCCGGGGACCGCCGGGGCGCCGTCCAGCAGGGCGTCGACGGCCTCTGGCTGGCCCTCGGCCTGGCCGTCCCGGTGGTCCTGCTCACCCTGCTGCTGGCCCCCTGGGCAGCCGGGGTGCTGGGCGCCTCGCCGACCGCGGCGCCGTACGCCGTGACCTACCTGCGGATCAGCTCGCTGGGCATCCCGGCGATGCTCCTGGTGCTGGCCGCCACCGGCGTGCTGCGCGGCCTCCAGGACACCCGCACACCGCTGCTGGTCGCCGTCGCGGGGTTCACCGCCAACATCGGCCTGAACGTCGGCCTGGTGTACGGCGCCGGGCTCGGGGTGGCCGGCTCGGCCTGGGGCACCGTGCTGGCCCAGACCGGGATGGCGGCCGTCTACCTGGTCGTCGTGGTCCGCGGCGCCCGCCGGGAGCGGGCCTCGCTGCGGCCGGACCCGGCGGGCATCCGGGCCGGTGCCCGGGCGGGCGGCCCGCTGCTGGTGCGCACGGTCAGCCTGCGCGCGGTGCTGATGCTCGCCACCGCGGTGGCCGCCCGGCTCGGCGACGACCAGGTCGCGGCGCACCAGATCGCCATGACGCTGTTCGGCTTCCTGGCCTTCGCGCTGGACGCCATCGCGATCGCCGGGCAGGCCATCATCGGCCGCCACCTGGGCGCCTCGGACGCCCCGGGCGCCCGCGCGGCCACCCGGCGGATGGTCGAGTGGGGCGTGGGCGCGGGGGTGGTGCTCGGCCTGCTGGTGGTGCTCGCCCGGCCGCTGTTCGTCCCGCTCTTCACCGCGGACCCGGTGGTCCAGGGGCAGCTGCACACGGCCCTGCTGCTGGTCGCGCTCTGCCAGCCGGTGGCCGGCCTGGTCTTCGTGCTGGACGGCGTGCTGATGGGCGCCGGGGACGGCCCCTACCTCGCCCGGGCGGCGCTCGCCACCCTGGCGGTGTTCGCCCCGGTGGCCCTCGCGGTGCCCGCCACCGGCACCGGGCTGGCCGGCCTCTGGTGGGCGATGAACCTGTTCATGCTGCTCCGCGCGGTGTTCCTGGTCGGCCGCGCCCGCGGCGGCCGCTGGCTGGTCACCGGCGCCGTCCGGGGCTGAACCACCCGGGGCCGAGCACCGCCCGGGGCCGAACCGCCCGCCGAGCACCGCCCGGCCCGGGCGCCCGGGAACGACCGAGGGCCGGACTCCCCGGGGGGAGTCCGGCCCTCAGGCCACTGCTGGTGGGACTCAGGCAGCCACGACGGCGACGTCGAGGTTGGCCACGACGTCCGAGTGCAGCTTGACCGAGACCTTGTGGGTGCCCACGGTCTTGATCGGCGAGGCGATCGCGACGGCGCGCTTGTCCACGGCCGGGCCGCCGGCGGCCTTGATGGCCTCGACGACGTCGGACTGGGTCACCGAGCCGAACAGACGGCCGGCGTCGCCCGAGCGAACGGCCAGCTTGACCTGGACGCCCTCGAGCTTGCCCTTGACGTCGTTGGCGGCGTCGAGGGTCTGGATCTCGTGGATCTTGCGGGCGCGACGGATCGCGTCGACGTCCTTCTGGCCGCCCTTGGTCCAGCGGATGGCGAAGCCACGCGGAACCAGGAAGTTGCGGGCGTAGCCGTCCTTGACCTCGACGACCTCGCCGGCGGAGCCGAGACCCGGCACCTCGTGCGTGAGGATGATCTTCATTACTCGGTCACCCTCTCTTAGCGCGCGGTGCTGGTGTAGGGCAGCAGCGCCATCTCACGGCTGTTCTTCACGGCCGTGGCGACGTCACGCTGGTGCTGGGTGCAGTTGCCGGTGACCCGGCGGGCACGGATCTTTCCGCGGTCGGAGATGTACTTCCGCAGCAGGTTCGTGTCCTTGTAGTCAACGTAGTTGACCTTGTCCTTGCAGAAGACGCAAACCTTCTTCTTCGGCTTGCGAGCAGGCGGCTTCGCCATGGTGTGCTCCATTTGGGGTTCACGGCCCGACCGGCGTCCGGGGACGCCTGCGGCCGGGCCGCACGAAATCTGTCAGCTCTTAGAACGGAGGCTCTTCCGAGTAGCCGCCACCGGACGGCGCGCCGCCCCAGCCGCCGCCGCCCTGGTTTCCACCGGACGGAGCGCTGGACGCCCACGGGTCGTCGGAGGGGCCGGACTGGCCGCCACCGGAGTTGCCACCCCAGTTGCCGCCACCCTGCTGGCCGCCACCGCCGCCCCAGCCGCCCTGGCCGCCACCCTGCTGGCCGCCGAAGCCGCCACCGGAGCCGCCGCCCGGGCCACCGGACCGGTTCGCCCGGGTGACCTTGGCGGTCGCCGAGCGCAGGCTCGGGCCGACCTCGTCGACCTCGACCTCGAAGACCGTCCGCTTCTCGCCTTCCTTGGTCTCGTAAGACCGCTGGCGCAGTCGGCCCTGCACGATGACGCGCATGCCGCGCTGCAGCGACTCGGCCACGTTCTCCGCCGGCTGACGCCAGACGTTGCACGTGAGGAAGAGGCTCTCGCCGTCCTTCCACTCGTTCGTCTGACGGTCGAAGGTGCGGGGAGTGGACGCGATGCGGAACTTCGCGACCGCCGCACCCGACGGGGTGAAGCGCAGCTCGGGGTCGTCGACGAGATTGCCGACGAGGGTGATGACGGTCTCGCCTGCCATGGTGGTGATGACCTCTCGGGAAGATGTCCGTTCACCGCTGTTTCACGTGAAACAGCGGACGCGAGCTACCCGAGACCCGAAGGCCTCAGAGGTGGCTCAGTGGGTGTCCGGGCGCAGGACCTTGGTCCGCAGAACCGACTCGCTCAGGCCCATCTGGCGGTCGAGCTCCTTGACGACCTCAGGCGTGGCCTTGAGGTCGATGACCGAGTAGATGCCCTCGGACTGCTTGTTGATCTCGTAAGCCAGACGGCGACGACCCCAGGTGTCGACCTTCTCGACCTTGCCGCCGCCGTTGCGGACGACGGTGAGGAAGTTCTCGATCAGGGGGGAGACAGCGCGCTCCTCGACCGAGGGGTCGAGGATGACCATCAGCTCGTAGTGACGCATGAGTAACCCACCTCCTTTGGACTCAGCGGCCACGGTCTCTCCGTGGCAGGAGGGTTGTGCGTAGCGTCGGCACCGGTGCGGTGACGATTCCGGGCCCACCGTAGCGGCCGGGTCGGACAGTCGGGCCCCGACCACCCGAACGAGGGCGTCACCCGGAAGAGGGCGCAAGGGGGCACAACTACACCAGTGCAGACGGCACAGCCTACCTGCACCCGGACGGCCGAACAAAACGCATAGGGGTTGTGAGACGGACCCAACCGCCGCAATCTGGACGGAACGGGATTCCTGCCCGTTCGTCTCCACGCCAGGAGGTGGGACTCATGGCCCAGTCCGTCCACCGCATGCCCGCGCTCACGCTGAACACCGACGGCCACCCGCACCCCCGCGAGAACACCCTGGTGGCCCTGACCGCCGTCCTGGGCGTGATCGCCTTCACCACCTCGTTCTTCCACAACCTGCACCTGCTGAGCTCGTGGACCGGCCTGGCCGGGATCGTCACCGGCCTGTGGGGCATGTTCGTCTCGGTCACCACGGCCGAGCGCTTCGTCCTGATGATCACGCTCGGCGCCTCCGCGATCGGCTTCTACCTCGGCATCGCCCGGGGCGGTCTCTGGGGCTGAACGCCCCGCCCAGGAACCCTCGGCGCCCCCGTCGCGTATCTGCAGAGGAGACAGGTACCCGACGGGGGCGCCGTCGTGCCCGCAGCGGCGGGCGCCGGGGCCCCGGACGATAGGGTCAGCCCGAGAACCTGGGGCCACTGCAGCCCGACCGACGAGGAGCACCGAGCAATGAGCCTGCGCCTGAGGACGATCACCCGCGAGGAGCACCTCGCCTTCATCAGGAGCCGCGCCTCGGCCAGCCACATGCAGGTGCCGTCCTGGGGCGACGTGAAGGCCGAGTGGCGCTCGGAGTCGATCGGCTGGTTCGACGACGCCGACCAGCTGGTCGGTGCCGGTCTGGTCCTGTACCGCCAGCTGCCGAAGGTCAAGCGCTACCTGGCCTACCTGCCCGAGGGCCCGGTGATCGACTGGTTCGACCGGGACCTGGACCGCTGGCTCTCCCCGATGCTCGCCCACCTCAAGTCGCAGGGCGCCTTCTCGGTGAAGATGGGCCCGCCGATCGTCATCCGCCGGTGGAACGCCCCCACCATCAAGGAGGCCATCGCCGGCAAGCAGGCCAAGCGCCTGCGCGACATCGAGGCCGACTGGTACGAGGCGCGCGCCTTCGAGGTCGCGGACCGGCTGCGCAAGGCCGGCTGGCTGCAGGGCGAGGACGGCGGCGCCGGCTTCGGCGACGTCCAGCCGCGCTACGTCTTCCAGGTGCCGCTGGCCAACCGCTCGCTGGACGACATCCACAAGAACTTCAACCAGCTCTGGCGCCGCAACATCAAGAAGGCCGAGAAGAGCGGCGTCGAGGTGTACCAGGGCGGCTACGACGAGCTGCCGATCTTCCACCAGCTCTACCTGGTCACCGCCGAGCGCGACAAGTTCACCCCGCGCCCGCTGTCCTACTTCCAGCGGATGTGGCAGGCCCTCACCGCCGAGGACCAGAACCGGATGCGGCTCTACATCGCCTACCACGAGGGCGAGCCGCTGGCCGCGACCACGATGCTGGTGGTCGGCGAGCACGTCTGGTACTCCTACGGCGCCTCGGCCAACCACAAGCGCGAGGTCAAGCCCTCCAACGCGATCCAGTGGCGGATGATGCGCGACGCCTACGCCCTCGGCGGCGGCGTGTACGACCTGCGCGGCATCAGCGACACCCTGGACGAGAACGACCACCTGTTCGGTCTGATCCAGTTCAAGGTCGGCACCGGCGGCCAGGCGGCCGAGTACCTGGGCGAGTGGGACTTCCCGCTGAACAAGCTGCTGCACAAGGCCCTCGACCTCTACATGTCCCGCCGCTGAGGAGGCTGCCCCGATGACGCTGTCGCTCTACCTCGACACCGAACGCTGGCGGACCCACCAGCGCTCCGTCCTGGCCGAGTTCCCCGGCCTGGTGCCGGTCGCCAAGGGGAACGGCTACGGCCTGGGCAACCACCGGCTGGCCGAGGAGGCGACGCTGCTGGGCACCGGTGTGCTGGCCGTCGGCACCGCGTACGAGGCGGCCGACGTCGCCGAGTGGTACGGCGGCGAGCTGCTGGTGCTCACCCCCTACCGGGTCGGCGAGGAGGTGCTCCCGCTGCCGCACGCCCGGGTGATCCGGACGGTGGCCGGCGTGGACGCGCTGCGCTCGCTGCACGGTGCCCGGGTGGTGCTGGAGTGCATGACCACCATGCGCCGGCACGGCGTGAGCGCCGCGGACCTGCGCACCGTCGCCGCCGAACTGGACGGCGTCTCCTTCGAGGGCCTGGCCCTGCACCTGCCGATGGACCGGCCGGACGGCTCCAGCCCGGTCGAGGAGGTCGCCTACTGGGTGGACACCGCGAAGGCGGCCGGCATCCCGGTGCACACCGTCTTCGTCAGCCACCTGGGCGCGGCCGGCATGGACCAGCTGACCCAGCGCTACCCGGGCACCGTCTTCCGGTCCCGGATCGGCACCCGGCTCTGGCTGGGCGACCACGGCGCGCTGGAGGTCCGGGCCACGGTGCTGGACGCCACCCCGGTCCGCAAGGGCGACCGCTACGGCTACCGCCAGCACCCGGCGCCCTCCGACGGCCACCTCCTGGTGGTCGCCGGCGGCACCGCGCACGGCATCGGCCTGGAGGCGCCCAAGTACGTGGCGAGCATGGGCGCCCGCGCCAAGGGCATCGCCCGGGCCGGCCTGGCGACCGTGAACAAGACCAAGTCGCCGTTCCACTGGGCGGGCAAGCAGCTCTGGTTCGCCGAACCGCCGCACATGCAGGTCTCGCTGCTGTTCCTGGACGGGGAGACCGCGCCCCCCGCGATCGGCGAGGAGCTGGGCCTCCAGGTCCGGCACACCACCACCCACTTCGACCGGGTGGTGGACCGCTAGGCGAAGGCCGCTACGGCGTCTTCTCGGCCGGCTCCGGCACGCGTGGCTCGTCGAGCCACTGCTCGGAGCCGGCCGGCGCGTATCCGGCGTAGCTCTCCTCCTCGTGCAGGTCCCGGGCGGCGCCCAGCGTGACCACGTCGGGGGCGTGGTCGAGCACCCCGCCGGAGGGGTCGTCGCTGCCGTCCCAGCGGACCGGGTCGCGGTCCGGGTGCAGGGCGTCCCGGACCACCAGCACGACCAGGTAGAGCGTGCCGAGCAGGTGCAGCACGATCGCGAAGTGGTACCAGGGCTCGCCGATCCCGTGCTGCTTGGGCCCGGTGACGAAGCCCAGGTGGGACCAGATCCCCAGGGTGTAGAGCACCTCGCAGGCCTGCCAGATCAGCAGGTCGCGCCAGCGCGGCCGGGCCAGCGCCGCCAGCGGCAGCAGCCAGAGCGCGTACTGCGGCGAGTACACCTTGTTGACCAGCACGAACAGGGCGACGACCAGGAAGGCCAGCTGGGCGAACCGCGGCCGGCGGGGCGCCGAGAGGCCGAGCCACGCTATGGCCGCGCAGCCCAGCACCATCAGCACGCCGATGTAGACGTCGAGGTCGGCCAGCGCCACACCGCGGTTCTGCATCAGGATCAGCCAGAACGAGCCGTAGTCCTCGCCGCGGTGCTTGCTGAAGACGTAGAACGTCGACCAGCCCTGCCAGTTGGCCAGCATGATCGGCAGGTTGACCAGCAGCCAGGAGCCGACCGCGCCGCCGAGCATCACCCGGAACTCGCGCCACTTCCCGGCCCGCCAGCAGAGCACCAGCAGCGGGCCGATCAGCAGGACGGGGTAGAGCTTGGCGGCGGTGGCCAGGCCGATGAAGACGCCGGCCCAGAGCGGCCGGGAGCGGGCCCAGCAGGCCGTCGCCACGGCGGCCAGCGCGACCGCGAGCAGGTCCCAGTTGATCGTGCCGTTGAGCAGCAGGATCGGCGAGAGCGCGAACAGCATCGCGTCCCAGGGGCGGCGGCGGTGGGTGCGCGAGAGCGCGACCGCGGCGACCACCGCGCAGGCCATCAGCATCCCGGCGTTGATCGCCCAGAACCACTGCTCCTGGTCCTGCCCGGTGCCGCCGCCGGGCGTCAACCAGGCCGCGACCTGCATGAACAGGCCGGTCAGCACCGGGTACTCCAGGTACTGGAGGTCCCCCGTCGTCCCCGGGATCCGGTCCACGTACGGGTGCAGCCCGGCCGCGAAGCCGCGGCCGGAGAACAGGTGCGGGACGTCGCTGTAGCAGGCGTGGATGTACTGCGGCGACCCCGGCTGGAACCAGGCCTGCTGGTAGCAGGGCAGGTTGTGCACCATGCCGAGCGCCGAGACCACGATCACCACCAGCGCCAGCACCCGCACCGGGATCCACCAGGAGACGCCGAGCAGCGCCCGGCGGCCGGGCGGGCCGCCGATCACCTCGCTGCCGGCCGCCGCCACCCGGTCCTCGTCGGCCGGGACGACCACGGTGTCGGCCGGTGGCGCGGCCGTGGCGACGGCTGCCGGGGTGGGCCCTGCGGCGCCACCGGGCCCGTGCGGGCCCGCGGTTTCGTCACGATCGCTCGACGTCATGCCGGACATCCTGCCGCACCGGGTGCGCCGGGACGAGGAGGACCCCACGGTGGTCCGGCGGTGCCGGTGGGGCGTCGGCGGCGAAACGTGACGAAACGGCGGTGGCGGCCCTCCGAGGAGGACCGCCACCGCCGTTCCGGGTGTCCGAACCGCGTCAGCGGCCGGACCGGGCCGCTATCCTGCCGCGCCGCCGCCCTGGAGGCTGCCGCCGGCGCTGCCCGGGGTCTGCTTGCCCCCGGTCCCGCCGTTCCCGGTGCCACCGTTGCCCGTGCCACCGTTGCCGGTACCACCGTTGCCGGTACCACCGTTGCCCGTGCCACCGTTGCCGGTACCGCCGTTGCCGGTACCACCGTTCCCGGTGCCGCCGGGCGGCGGCGTCGACGGGCAGGTGAGGCCGCCCAGGACGCCGCCGCAGGTGTCCGACGGCCTCGGCTTGTGGGTGCTGGAGCTCGGCGGTGCGGTCGGCTGGCAGTCGACGCCCGGCACACAGCCCCCGTCGTGGGTGGGCTGCGGCGGCTGCGGCTGGTTGGGCGCCTGGGTCGGCTGCTGGGGCTCCTGGGTGGTAGCCGTGGGGCTCGGGCTCTGGCTGGCCGACGCGGAGGCCGTGGACGGCGCGCCGGAGGAGTCCACCTCGGTGCCGACCGGCTGGGGGGTCGGGAAGTCCATCTTCTTCTCGTTGGCCAGGGCGGCCTTCATGTACCGGGTGAAGATGTCGGTGGGGATGGCACCACCGTGGATGGACTCCATGCCGCCGGTGCCGTTGAGCGACTCCCGGTCGTGCTTGCTCGGGTCCTCGCGCCACATCGCGACGCTGGTCACCAGCTGCGGGGTGTAGCCGACCCACCAGGCCGACTTGTTCTGGTCGGTGGTACCGGTCTTGCCGGCCACCGGACGGCCCAGGGTATTGGTCTTGCTACCGGTACCGTTCTTGGCCACGTTCACCAGCACGTCGGTGACGTTGTCCGCGACGGCCGGCTCCAGCGCGACCTTGACGTCCTTCTTGCCGAAGCCTGGGCGCTCCCTGCCGTCCACCTCGACCTTGGTGACCGAGTAGGGCTCGGCCTCCTTGCCGCTGGCGGCCAGGGTGCCGTAGCCGGTGGCCATCCGGATCGGGCTGATGGTGGAAGTGCCGAGCGGGAAGGTCGCGGTCTTCGGGTCGGCCAGGCTCTCCCGCTTGATGCCCATCTGCACGGCCATGTCGGCCACCGCCGGGCCGCCGACGTCCTGGTTCAGCTGGACGAAGGGCACGTTGTACGAGTACTGCATGGCCTGCCGCAGGGAGACGTAGCCGCGCTTGCCGGAGTCCTCGTTCTTCTGCCGGTAGGGCTTGCCGTCGTCGCCGATCACCAGCGAGCCGTCCGGCTTGCGGATCTCGGACATGTCGTCGGCGAGGTAGCGGCTGTCGGCGTTGATCCGCTTCGGCTTGCCGTCGGCGTCCTTCGCGGTCAGCACCCCGGTCTGCATCGCGGTGGCCAGCACGAAGGGCTTGAAGGTCGAGCCGACCTGCACACCGCCGGCGTTGGCGTTGTTGTCGAAGTGGCCGTTCTCCACGCCGTCACCGCCGTAGATGGCGACCATCGCGCCGTCACCGGGCTTGATGCTGGCGGCGCCGAACTGGACGAAGGTGTCGTTGTTGGGACGCTTCTGCGGGTCGAGGTTCTCGGCCTTGACGTCGTCGACGGCCTTCTTCAGGGCGTCGACCTTGTCCTTCTCGAAGGTGGTGTAGACCTTCAGACCGCCCTTGTCGATCATCTGCTGGGTGATCGACTTGTCGGTGGTCATCACGTACTGGTTGGCGGTGTCGACCAGGTAGCTGATCTCACCGTTCATGTTGGAGCTGGACTTCGGCGCGATCGGCTCGGGGAAGGTGGTGCACTTCGCCCGCTCCTCCGGCGTGGTGTTGTGGGTGGTCACCATCCGGTCCAGGATCCACTTCCAGCGATCAACGGCCCGGTCGTGGTTGGCGGGCTTGGAGGGGTCGTAGTAGTTGGCCCCCTTCAACAGCCCGGCCAGCATGGCGCTCTGGCAGAGGTTCAGGTCCTTGGCGTTGACCCCGTAGTACGCCTGGGCGGCGGCCTGGGCGCCGTTGGCGTTGCGACCGAACCAGCTGGTGTTGAGGTAGCCCTTGAGGATGTCCTCCTTGCTGGTGGTCTGATTGACCTTCAGCGTGATGAAGAACTCCTTCAGCTTGCGACTGAGGGTCTGCTCCTGGCTCAGGTAGGCGTTCTTCACGTACTGCTGGGTGATCGTCGAGGCGCCCTGGGTCTCACCGCCCTTCGCCATGTTGTAGACGGCGCGCAGCATGCCCTTGGGGTCGATGCCGCTGTCGGTGCGGAAGGTCTCGTTCTCGGCCGAGATGACGGCGTTCTGCAGGTTGGGGCTGATGTCGTTGAGCTCGACGATCTGCCGGTTGGTCTCGCCCTTGCGGGTCATCTCCGAACCGTCGGCCCAGTAGTAGATGGTGTTCTGGTCCCGCACCAGGTCCTTGAGCTGCGGGACGGTGGTGGTCTGGTACAGGTAGAACACCACGGCCACGCCGGTGGCGAAGAACAGCAGGAAGGCGCTCAGCCACTGCTTCCAGGACGGTACCCAGCGCCGGACACCCGTCTTGCCCCAGCGCGGGTAGTCGATGAAGCGCTTCTTGCCGGGGCCGGCCGCCGCGGCGGCGGAAGCGGCCGCGGCACCGCGCCGGCCACCCCCCTTGCCCTTCTTCTGCGCGGCCTTGCGCATCTCGGCACGGCCCATCCGGGGCTGCTGGGCGGTCTCCCGGACACCCGGCTGGCGTCGACGGCCCATCCCGTCCGAGCCCAGCTCGTCGGGGCCGGGGCCTCCCCGACGGCCGCCGCCTCCCGGGGGCTGCTGCCCGTCACCGCCCGGGTTGGGCGTCCTTCGCCGTCGCTCACTCATGTTTCCAGCCGCTCCTCGCCAGGCCCGGTCGGCCTGAAGGCAGGGTTCCTGTCCGATGCTCGGACCGCCCTAACCCCGGAGGTTGGTCCTCGTGCACACGCGACAGCGTACGCAGCGGTGAATCCCACCTAATCGGGCATCAGTCGCCAATGACCGCAAAACGGCGTCAGATCATTACACGCCCGTTGCCAACCCCACCCGCGCGTCGGCTTGTGATCACATTCACGCGTGCCCCCCTTGCCCCTTCCGGAGGTCGGGTTTACTGTTCTCGATATATCGAGCCGATACATCGAAGCGGTATACCGCCGATGCAGCGGCCGGACCGGTGGCCGAGCGGGAGGAGGACGACGACAGTGGGCAGGCGCTCAGGAGTGTTGGAGTTCGCCGTTCTCGGGCTGCTCCACGACGCCCCGATGCACGGCTACGAGCTGCGCAAGCGGCTCAACATCCTGCTCGGAGCGTTGCGGGCGCTCTCCTACGGAACGCTCTACCCGTGCCTGAAGAGCCTGGTCGCCCAGGGTTTCCTGGTCGAGGACAACCCGGACGTCGAGTACGTCCCGGCCACCGCGCTCAACGGCAAGCGGTCGAAGATCGTCTACCGGCTCTCCCCCGAGGGCAAGCAGCGGTTCGAGGAACTGCTCGCCGACTCCGGTCCGGACGCCTGGGAGGACGAGCGCTTCGGCGTCCACTTCGCCTTCTTCGGCCAGACCGACCGGGCCGTGCGGATGCGCGTCCTGGAAGGCCGCCGCAGCCGGCTGGAGGAGCGCCTGGAGCGGATGCGCAGTTCACTGGCCCGGGCCCGCGAGCGGTTCGACGACTACACCGTCGAACTCCAGCGGCACGGCCTGGAGTCGGTGGAGCGCGAGGTCCGGTGGCTCAACGAGCTGATCGAGACCGAGCGGGCCAACCGCACCGGCCGGCCCTCCGTCGGCGGGAGCAACACCGCCGTACCCCCCACGACTTCGGACGGCCGTGGCCGGGAGACCGGGTCCGCCGACCCGTCCGGGCCACCGTACGACCGCCCGGGGCGCTCCGCCCAGGAGCGCTGACACCGCGCCAGCCCCGTGCCGCGCGGCAGGAGTGGGCGCCCCGCGCGCCCGTACAAGCAGTCATTCGAAGAAGCAGGACGAGTGCCGTCGGCCCCGACGGCCCTCATGAGATCACAGGGAGCAACCGGAATGGGTTCGGTTCGCGTAGCCATCGTGGGCGTGGGCAACTGCGCCGCGTCGCTGGTGCAGGGTGTCGAGTACTACAAGGACGCCGACCCGGCCGGCAAGGTCCCCGGCCTGATGCACGTCCAGTTCGGTGACTACCACGTACGTGACGTGGAGTTCGTCGCCGCCTTCGACGTCGACGCCAAGAAGGTCGGCTTCGACCTGGCCGACGCCATCGGCAACAGCGAGAACAACACCATCAAGATCTGCGACGTCCCGCCGACCGGCGTGACCGTCCAGCGCGGCCACACCCTCGACGGCCTGGGTAAGTACTACCGGGAGACCATCGAGGAGTCGGACGAGACCCCGGCCGACGTCGTCCAGGTCCTCAAGGACAAGCAGGTCGACGTCCTGGTCTGCTACCTGCCCGTCGGTTCCGAGGCCGCGGCCAAGTTCTACGCCCAGTGCGCCATCGACGCCAAGGTCGCCTTCGTGAACGCCCTGCCGGTGTTCATCGCGGGCACCAAGGAGTGGGCGGACAAGTTCACCGAGGCCGGCGTGCCGATCGTCGGTGACGACATCAAGTCCCAGGTCGGCGCGACCATCACGCACCGCGTGATGGCCAAGCTGTTCGAGGACCGCGGTGTCATCCTCGAGCGCACCATGCAGCTGAACGTCGGCGGCAACATGGACTTCAAGAACATGCTCGAGCGCGAGCGCCTGGAGTCCAAGAAGATCTCCAAGACCCAGGCCGTCACCTCGCAGATCCGCGACCGCGAGCTGGGCGCCAAGAACGTCCACATCGGTCCCTCGGACTACGTGGCCTGGCTGGACGACCGCAAGTGGGCCTACGTCCGTCTGGAGGGTCGCGCGTTCGGCGACGTCCCGCTGAACCTGGAGTACAAGCTCGAGGTCTGGGACTCCCCGAACTCCGCCGGTGTCATCATCGACGCCGTCCGCGCCGCGAAGATCGCCAAGGACCGCGGCATCGGCGGCCCGATCCTGTCGGCCTCCTCGTACTTCATGAAGTCCCCGCCGGTCCAGTACTTCGACGACGAGGCCAAGGAGAACGTCGAGAAGTTCATCCGCGGCGAGGTCGAGCGCTGAACACGGCGTTGACGTCCGGTCGGAGCCGGTAGCTCCCCGGAAGGGCCCACGATCACCTGATCGTGGGCCCTTCACGTTCCCGCAGCGAATGTTTCACGTGAAACGGCGACCGGTTCCATGGCACTCTGGGCGGGTGGCGATCACCGAGAACGGCAGCACCCACCAGTCCGCGCACCGCGCCACGCTCCTCGGTCTGCTCCGCGGCCGGGACTTCCGCCGACTGCTCACCGCCCGGGTCCTCTCCCAGCTCTCGGACGGCGTCTTCCAGGTCTCGCTCGCCGCCTACGTGGTCTTCTCCCCCGAGAAGCAGTCCTCCCCCGCCGACATCGCCTCGGTGCTGGCCGTGATGCTGCTGCCGTTCTCGGTGATCGGCCCGTTCGCCGGGGTGCTGCTGGACCGCTGGCGCCGTCGCCAGGTGCTCTACTTCGGCAACCTGGCCCGCTTCGGGCTGGGGCTGGGCACCGGCGCGCTGCTCCTGGCCCAGGCGCCGACCTGGCTGTTCTTCGCCTCGGCGCTGCTGGTCACCGCGCTCAACCGGTTCATCCTGGCCGGCCTCTCGGCCGCCCTGCCCCGAGTGGTCGAGCAGGACCGGCTGGTCACCGCCAACGCCCTCTCCCCCACCCTCGGGACGGTCGCCGCGGCCACCGGCGGCGGCCTGGGCTTCCTGCTGCACCAGCTGATGGCCCCCGGGCCGAAGGCGGACGCCGCGCTGGTCACCGTCGCCTCGCTGCTCTACCTGTCGGCGGCGCTGGCCGCCCGCCGGATGGACCGCGACCTGCTCGGCCCGGACCGGCACGCCGAGCGCCCCGCGCTCGGCCAGGCGCTGGTGCGGGCCGCGGTCGAACTCGGCGCCGCCGTCCGCCACCTGGTCCGGGACTGCCGCCCCGCGGTGCACGCGCTGGCCGCCGTCACCGCGGCCCGGTTCTGCTACGGGGTGCTGATCGTGGTGGTGGTGATGCTCGCCCGGTACACCTTCAACGACCCGACCGACAGCGCGGCCGGCCTCGCCACCCTCGGCCAGGCCGTCGGTCTGTCGGCCGCCGGGTTCTTCGTCGCCGCGCTGGTCAGCCCGTGGTGCACCCGCCGGCTCGGTCTGGCCGGCTGGATGACGGTCTGCCTGCTCGCCCCGGTGGTCTTCGTCCCGGCGCTGGGCCTGTTCTTCGCCCCGGTCCCCACGCTGCTCGCCGCGCTGCTGCTCGGGGTGGTCACCCAGGGCACCAAGATCTGCGCCGACACCGTGGTGCAGGAGTCGGTCGAGGACGAGTTCCGCGGCCGGGTCTTCGCCATCTACGACGTGCTGTTCAACGTCGCCTTCGTGGCCGCCGCCCTGGTCACCGCCCTGGTGCTGCCGCTGTCCGGCCGCTCCGTCACGGTGGTCGTCGGGGTGGCCGTGGTCTACGCGCTGACCGCGGTGCTCTACCTCCGGGCGGCCCGGCGGTCCGGTCCGCTCCCCGGCGACGCCCGGTGAGCCCGGACGGCACCGGAATCGCCACCGCCTCGTCCCGAAATCCCGTACGACGAACCGACTGATTGCGTCCGACCGGGTCGCTAAGGTACGTAAACCTGTCGGAACGACAGCACTCGGCCTCGGGGGACGATCTGATGAGCACACCGACCGGCCCGTACGGACCGCCGCCACCCGCGGCGCCCGGCTTCGGCCCGCCCCCGGCCGACTACGCCCAGCCGCCGTACGGCCGGCAGCAGACCGCCCCGCCGCCGTACGGAGCACCGCCCCAGGTGCCGTACCCCCAGCAGCCCTACGGCCAGGCCCCTTACGGCCAGGCACCGTACGGCCAGCAGGAGCCCACCGGGCCGTACGGCTACCCCCGGCCCGCCGCGGCGGCGCAGCCGCCGGCCAAGCGCGGCGCCCGCGCCAAGCTGCGGATCGCCGGCGTGGTCGGCGGCTGCGTCGCGCTCGCGGTCGGCTACTTCCTGAGCGGCCCGAGCGTCAACAGCGCCAAACCCGGCGACTGCGTCCGGGTGACCGGCCCGCGCGCCGTCGAGGTCGTCAACTGCACTGACAGCAAGGCGAATTACAAGGTCCTGTCGAAGTTCACCGGCACCACCGACGTGGCCCGCTGCCGGCAGACCCCGCAGACCACCAGCGCCGTCTCGGGCAAGAGCGGCCGCCGCTGGAACAAGACGCGGTACGTGCTCTGCCTCGGCCCCCTGACCCCCACCACCGGCTATCCGCCGGTGAAGAAGTCCTGACCCTTCCGCCATCATCGTTTCCCCGGGGGATCCCTTGTCCGTTCCGCCTCCGCCTCCACCCCAGCAGCCCTACGGCCCACCCCCCGGCGAGGGCAACCCGTACGCCGACACCCCGTACGCCGGCGGCCCGTACAGCGCACCGCCCCCGCCGCCGCCCGGGTACGGCTACCCGGGCCCCCCGCCGCCGGCCCAGCCGTACGGCGCCCAGCCCTACGGCGCCCAGCCGCCCGGCTACGGTTACGGCTACCCGCCGCCGGCCCCGACGGAGGGCGAGCACTGCCGCTTCTGCGGCGGCTTCCCGGCCGTGCGCGCCACCGTCCGCGGCCACCAGGGCCTGATCGTCGCCTGGCGGATGCTGCGGATGCACGGCCCGTACTGCCACACCTGCGGGACGGCCACCGTCCGCGACATGTCCGCCCGGACGCTCGTCCAGGGCTGGTGGAGCTGGGTCTCGCCACTGCTGACCCTGATCACGCTGCTGCTCAACCTCGGCGCCCACCACCGGATCAAGCGGCTGCCGCCGCCCGTCCCGGGCAGCCACGGTCCGCAGCTCGACCCGGGCCGGCCGCTCACCGCCCGCCCCCAGCTGGCGATGCTGCTGGTGCCGGTGGCGATGCTGACCACCGGGATCCTGGTCGTCACCGGTGTGATCGGCCCGAAGAACGACCCGGGCACCCCGGTCGCCTCGCCGACACCGGCCGACACCGTCGTCTTCTCGCCGTCGCCCCGGCCGATGCCCACCTACAGCCACACCCCGCTGCCGGTGCCGTCCTTCACGCTGCCGAGCATCACCGTGCCGCCGTCCACTCCCAGGAACGACGTGGACAGCGCCGCCGTCGGCGACTGCCTGCGCAACGAGAACAGCAGCGGCGCGACCGCCGACGACCACCCGAAGATCACCGTGCTGGCCTGCACCGACCCCAAGGCCCAGTACAAGGTGGTCTTCAAGTACCTCGCCACCTCGGACGAGAAGGTCTGCGAGAAGCAGCCGAAGTCGGACAGCACCTACACCCGCACCTACACCAAGTTCCCCTCGCTGGACTACGTGCTCTGCCTGAAGCACATCAACAACTGAGCCGGAACGCCCGCGGCGGCCGCCTCCCCGGCAGGGGGCGGCCGCCGCGCGACGGTCAGCCCTGCGGCTGCTCGGCCCACCAGGCCCGCAGCGCCGCGACCGCGTCCTCGTGCTCCATCGGCCCGTTCTCCAGCCGCAGTTCGAGCATGTGCTTGTAGGCCTTGCCGACCTGCGGGCCCGGCTTCAGCCCGAGCAGCTCCATGATCTGGTTGCCGTCCAGCGCCGGGCGGATGGCGTCCAGCTCCTCCTGTGCGGCCAGCTGGCCGATCCGCTCCTCCAGGCCGTCGTAGGTGCGCGAGAGCGCGGCCGCCTTCTTCCGGTTGCGGGTGGTGCAGTCGGAGCGGGTCAGCGCGTGCAGGCGCACCAGCAGCGGCCCGGCGTCCGCGACGTAGCGGCGCACCGCGGAGTCGGTCCACTCGCCGCCGCCGTAGCCGTGGAAGCGCAGGTGCAGCTCGACCAGGCGCGAGACGTCCTCGGTGAGCTCCTTGGAGTACTTGAGCTCGCGCATCCGCTTGCGGGTCATCTTGGCGCCGACCACCTCGTGGTGGTGGAAGGAGACCCGGCCGTCCGACTCGAAGCGGCGGGTGCGCGGCTTGCCGATGTCGTGCAGCAGCGCGGCCAGTCGCAGGGTGAGGTCCGGGCCGTCCTGCTCCAGGTCGATGGCCTGCTCCAGGACGGTCAGCGAGTGCTCGTAGACGTCCTTGTGCCGGTGGTGCTCGTCGCGCTCCAGCCGCAGCGCGGGCAGCTCCGGCAGCACGTACCCGGCCAGGCCGGTGTCGACCAGCAGCCGCAGGCCCTTCACCGGGTGCTCGGCCAGCAGCAGCTTGTTCAGCTCGGCCTGCACCCGCTCGGCCGAGACGATGGTGATCCGCTCGGCCATCGCGGCCATCGCCGCGACCACCTCGGGCGCCGGCTCGAAGTCCAGCTGGGCGGCGAAGCGGGCGGCCCGCATCATCCGCAGCGGGTCGTCGGAGAAGGACTCCTCGGGGGTGGCCGGGGTGCGCAGCACCCGGGCCTCGAGGTCCTCCAGGCCGTGGTGGGGGTCGACGAAGCCGCGGCCGGGCAGGTCGACGGCCATCGCGTTGACCGTGAAGTCCCGGCGGACGAGGTCCTGCTCGATGGTGTCGCCGTAGCTCACCTCGGGCTTGCGCGAGGTGCGGTCGTACGCCTCGGAGCGGTAGGTGGTGATCTCGATCAGGAAGGACCCCTCGGGGGTGTCCTTGCGGGCGCCGACGGTGCCGAAGGCGATGCCGACGTCCCAGACCGCGTCCGCCCAGCCCTTGACCAGCTTGAGCACCTGCTGCGGCCGGGCGTCCGTGGTGAAGTCCAGGTCGTTGCCGAGCCGGCCGAGCAGCGCGTCCCGCACCGAGCCGCCGACCAGCGCCAGCCGGTGACCGGCCGCCTGGAACCGGCGGGCGATCTCGTCGGCCACCGGCGACACCCGCAGCAGCTCTTGCAACCCCAGGGTCTGGGCCTCGCTCAGGCCTGGGACGACCTGTCCGGGGGTGCTGGAACGGTCGGTGCGCGCGGTGGGCTCATTGGCAGTGGACACGGCTCACAAGGGTACGTGCCCCGGAAGGTCAACCGCCCGCGCGTTTTGGGCGTCTCACCCCAGAGCCCGCAACACTGCGCGCCTGGCTGGATCGTTACCATGCCGGTGGACGAGTCGCGGACACCGGAGCCGGGGATGCGGTGTCGCGTACCGCCGTGCCGACGGAACCCTCCGCGGCAGCAGGGTGGCGTACGGCGTCGAGCGAAGAACGTCGAGCGGGGAACGTCGGGCGCCAGCGCCGGGCGGACAGCATCAGCAGCGAGCGATCGAACAGAACGGCGAGGGCGAAATCGAGTGAGTGAGCCGGCACGGCACTCGGGCCTGGGGGCGCACCGACAGCCTGGACGCACCACGGATCCCACCGGGCACCCCATCGACGGACGGCGCCGTCGCGGCCGCGCCCGCCGCTTCGCCGCCGTCTGCGCGGCCGCCCTGACCCTGTTCACGGCCGCTCCCGCGATGGCGCTGCCGGCCGGCGGCAACATCCGCCCGGCCACCGACGTCGCGGCCACCGCGGAGTACCCGGTGGTGGTGACCATCGACACGGTCAGCCCGCAGCTGGCCGCGCAGAACGGGACGGTGTCCATCACCGGGCACGTCACCAACTCCGGCAAGTCGGCGCTCAAGGGCGCCCACGCGGCGGTCCGCAAGCCGGTCTCCAGCAAGCCCCTCCAGCGGCGCAGCGAGCTCCAGGGCGTCGCCTCCCGGACCACCCCGAAGGGCGAGGACGGGACGGAGCTGGACAGCCCGCAGTACGCCCTGCCGGAGCTGAACCCGGGTCAGAGCCAGCCGTACACCCTCAGCGTCGCGGTCAGCGACCTCGGGCTGTCCGACAGCGGCGTCTACGAACTCGCGGTGGACGCCTGGGGTTCGACCGCCGACAACCCGCGCGACCGGCCGCTGGGCATCGCCCGCACCTTCCTGCCGTACGTCCAGGGCACCAACGGGGCCCAGCCGACGAAGGTCACCACGCTCTGGCCGCTGGTGCACGCGCCGGTGCTGGCCGCACAGACCTACGCCGAGAACGACCAGACCGTCCCGGTGCTGCGCGACGACAGCCTGGCCACCGAGCTCGCGCCCGGCGGCCGGCTGTACGAGCTGGTCGACACCGGCTCCAAGCTGAACGGGCTGACCTGGGTGGTCGACCCGGACCTGCTGGACGCCGCGTTCGCGATGACCAAGCAGTACCGGGTGCAGAAGCCGGGCAGCGAGGCCTCCGGCAAGCCCGCCAAGGAGGACAACACCGTCCAGCGCCAGCCCTCGGCCGCCGCCGAGGCCTGGCTGACCAAGCTGCGGGCGGCCGTCGCCAAGCCGGCCGACCAGGTCATCGCGCTGCCGTACGCCGACCCGGACCTCGCCTCGATCGCCCACAACGGCTCGGACCTGGCCGGCATGGGCACCGCCCTGAACAAGGCCGCCACGGCCGGGCGGCTGACCGTCGAGGGCCGGCTCTCCGTGGACACCCGCTCCGACGTCGCCTGGCCGTACCAGGGCTACCTCGACCAGCAGATCACCGGCATCGCCCGGCTGGCGGGCAGCAGCCTGGTGCTGGCCAACGGCACGAGCATGCCCGACCCGGACTCGGTCAACTACACCCTGACCGCGGTGCGCCCGATCGGCAACGGCCAGACCGCCGTGGTCGCCGACGACACGGTCTCCGCGCTGTTCCAGAAGGACCTCAACACCCCGAAGGACCAGTCCGAGGCGGCCCAGCGCTTCCTCGCCGAGACCTACGCGATCACCCACGAGCAGCCGCAGAACCAGCGCGGCCTGCTGGTCATGCCGGCCCGCGAGATGACCGCCAACACCGCCAAGGTGCTGGCCGACGCGCTCCAGACGGCGACCGCGCCCGACAGGTGGCTGACCCCGGTGAAGCTGGACGCGCTGGCCCAGTCCGCTCCGGACCCGAAGGCCAACACCACCGTCCCGTCGCCCGCCGACTACCCGACCCAGGTCCGGGCCTCCGAGCTGCCGGCCGCCGCCCTGAGCAGCACCGACAAGATCCAGGACGACCTGGACACCCTGATGCGGGTGCTCACCCTGCCGCAGCGGGTGCGCGGCCCGTTCAGCGCCGCCATGGTCCGCTCGCTGTCCACCGAGTGGCGCGCCCAGGCCCCGGCCGGCGACGCCTACCGCGCGGGGGTCGGCAAGTACCTGATAGAGCTCCGGGACGCCGTCCAGGTGCCCAAGAAGAACGTGGTCACCCTGGCCGGGGACACCGGCCAGCTGCAGGTCAGCGTGCGCAACGACCTCACCCAGACGGTCACCAACCTGAAACTGCGGCTCACCTCGAACCAGCCGAACAGACTGCGGGTGGGCGACGAGGCGTCCCTCGTCCTGCCGGCCTCGCAGAGCGTCACCCTGCGGTTCAACGCCGAGGCCCGCAGCAACGGCCCGGTCCAGATGACCGCCCAGCTGTACACCACCGGCCCCGACTCCCGGCCCTACGGCGAGCCGCAGATCTTCACCGTCGAGGTCACCTCGGTGACCAACGGGGTGCTGTACGTCTTCGCCGGCGCCGCCGTGCTGCTCCTGCTGGCCGCCCTGCGCTTCGTCCGCCAGCGCAAGCGGCACGGCGGGCAGCCGCACGAGGACGGCGACCAGCCGATCGGCGACGGCCCGGCGACGGACGGCCCGCAGGGCGCCGCCGCCGCGGAGCCGGAGGCCCCCGACACCGCGGACACCCCGGGCGGCGACGCCGGGCCGGCCGCCGGGGACGGCGGCACGGACGGCGATCCCGCGCAGACACCGCGCGCCAGCAGCCCGGATGGCCGGGATCGGACCGCCGGTGATGAGAAGGTTGGTCCTTGATACCGCCGACCCCCCACAACGCCGGGCCGGCCACCCCCCACGACAGCGAAGAGGTGACATGACCGGGCGCAGCGAGGAGCGGCCGCCGGGCCGCGGTGAGAGCCGGCCGGGCGCCGAGTCGCCGTCCGGCGACTGGTACGTGGCCGACACCTACGCCCAGGACCCGTACGCCGCGGAGGCGTACCGGACCGCGCAGGACGGCCAGGACCCGTACGGCCTCCAGACCGGGCGGCCCGCCGCGGCGCCGCCGCCGGTCACCGCGTACGACGTGCCGCCGCAGCTGCCGCCGCAGGGCGGCGGCTACCCGACGCCGGTGCCGGCCGAGCCCTTCACGCCCCCGGTGCCGCCGGTGCAGCCCGGCTGGGACACCCCGGTGCAGACCGGCTGGCCGCAGCAGGCCGCCCCGGCCCCGGCGCCCGTCCAGGCCCCCGGCCCGTGGAGCCAGCCCCAGCCGCAGTGGCAGCCGGGCCCGGCGCACTCCGCGTGGGACACCGAGACCACCGAGTACGTCGGCGTGGACGCGCTGTTCGGCGGCCGCCCGGCCGAGGCCGCGGCCCAGCCGCCGGTGCCCCAGCCCGCCCCGGCCCAGCCGGCCGGGCAGACGCCCCCGGCCGCTCCGGTGCCGCCGGTCGCCCCCGCTCCGTACCCGCCGACGGGCGGCTACCCGGGGCACCCGCAGCACGGCGGCCCGGACGGGCAGCGCCCCTTCGTCCCGCCGATCGAGTTCGACCCGCCGCTCTCCGAGGAGGAGGCCACCATGCAGGTGGCCGCCGTGGCGGTGCCCCCGGCGGTCGAGCCGCTGGCGGACCTCGCCGAGGAGCAGGCCGCCCGGCCGGCGGCCGCACCCGAGGCCGCCCCGGCCGCCGGCGGTGGCAAGGTCGCCAGCCTGCTGAACTCCAGCGCGATCATGGCGGCCGGCACCCTGGTCTCCCGCGGCACCGGCTTCCTGCGCACCATGGTCATCGCCGGCGCGATCGGCATCGCGGTCATGGGTGACTCGTACAACGCGGCGAACACCCTGCCGACCCTGCTGTACATCCTGATCGGCGGCGGCGCGCTGAACGCGGTCTTCGTGCCGCAGCTGGTGCGCAGCATGAAGAACGACGACGACGGCGGCACCGCCTACGCCAACCGGCTGCTCACCCTGGTGATGGTCGGCCTCGGCGGCGTGGTGTTCCTGGCCGTGCTCGGGGCGCCCCTGCTGGTCCAGCTGATCGCGCACCCGATGATGACCAACCCGGCCCGCGCCGACACCACGGTCGCACTGGCCCGGTACTGCCTGCCGACCATCTTCTTCATGGGCGTCCATGTGGTGATGGGCCAGATCCTCAACGCCCGCGGCCGGTTCGGCGCGATGATGTGGACCCCGGTCCTCAACAACATCGTGGTGATCTTCACCTTCGGCGCGTACATCTGGGTCTACGGGGGCTACAACGGCACCCAGATCACCCCGGAGACCATCTCCCCGGAGGGCGTCCGGCTGCTCGGCCTGGGCACCCTGCTCGGCCTGGTGGTCCAGTCGCTGGCGATGATCCCGTACCTGCGGGCCGCGGACTTCCACTTCCGGCCGCGCTTCGACTGGCGCGGCCACGGCCTGGGCAAGGCCGCCCGGCTCGCCAAGTGGACCTTCTTCTTCGTGCTCGCCAACCAGGCCGGCTACCTGGTCATCACCCAGCTGGCCACCGCCGCCGGCAGCGCCGCCGAGCAGGGCGGTCACGGCGGTGTCGGCCTGTCGGCCTTCTCCAACGCCCTGCTGATCTGGCAGCTCCCGCAGGCCGTCATCACCGTCTCGATCATGAGCGCGGTGCTCCCCCGGCTCTCCCGGTCGGCGGCCGACGAGGACGCCGGAGCGGTCCGGGACGACCTGTCGTACGGGCTGCGCACCACGGCCGTGGCGGTCGTCCCGGCGGCCTTCCTGTTCCTGGCGCTCGGCCCGGCGATCGGCCGCTCGATCTACGCGGTCGGCGGCGGCGGGACGGCCCTGGACAACGCGACCAACGTCGGCCTGATGCTCTCGGCCTTCGCGCTCGGGCTGATCCCGTACTCGGCCCAGTACGTGATGCTGCGCGGCTTCTACGCCTACGAGGACACCCGGACGCCGTTCTCCAACACCGTCTGGGTGGCCGTCTGCCAGGCGGGCTTCTCACTGGTCTGCTGGGTCGCGCTGCCCGCGCAGTGGACCGTGACCGGCATGGCCCTCGGCTACGGCCTCGCCTACGCCGTCGGAGTGATGGTCGCGGTGCCGAAGCTGAAGAAGAAGATCGGCGGGCTGGACACCAAGCGGATCACCAAGACCTACAGCCGGCTGGCCGCCGCCTCCGTCCCGGCCGCGGTGGTCGGTCTGGGCGTCAGCCTGGCGGTCCAGCAGGTGCTGGCCGGCTGGGCGGGCAGCGTCCTGTCGGTGCTGCTGGCCGGCGGCCTCCAGCTGCTGGTGTTCGTGTTCATCGCGAAGCGCCTGCGGATCGAGGAACTGAACGCCATGCTGGGCATGGTCCGCGGCCGACTCGGCCGCTGACCGACCGACCAACCGGCCGGACGGGCGGGCGCCCTGAACGGGCGTCAACCGGGGCGGACTCCGCCCCGGCCCGTCCGGCCGGATTCCGGGCCGCCACCGGCGGCCGGGCCGCCCCCCGGACCACCAGGTGGCGGCCCGGTGTCGGATCTGCACCACATCTCTCCACCCGCGTGCAACCGAGCGGACCCTTCAGCGGTCGTACCCGGTGGAGAAGAGTGGGCACAATTGTCCTGGAGCACAGGGCGGCCGATCCGCGCGCTCCAGCGACTCTCTCAGGCCGGGGCGACACAAGGGGAGGCAGGACCACGGTGGCTGATGGCACCAAGGCGGTCGTCGACACGTCAGCAGCTGACGCGGCGGCGGACGAGGCCGCACTGGCCGCGGCGATCGACGAGCTCGGGGGCAGGAGGACCGCCCCGGCGGGCTCCGCCGACGCGCCCGCCCCGGACACCCCCGCAGACCCTCCCGCGGCCGCCGACGAGGACACCCCCGGGGACGCTCCTGCGGAGCCCGGCCCGGAGGGCCCCGTCAGCGAGGAGACCTCGGAGATCACCGCCCCGCTCTCGGTCCAGGAGATCGCCGCCGAACTGGCGGCCGGCTCCGCCGGGAAGAAGGCCGGCCGCAAGCCCGCGCCGGAGGCCGCGCCCGACCGGCGCCGCCCGACCGACCCCCAGCCCACCGTCGACCCGCGCGACACCGCCACCCTCCCGCGCACCCTCCCCGCGCCGATGCGGCACAGCGGCGACAAGGTCGGCAACCGGTACCGGCTGGAGGAGTGCATCTCCCAGACCGAGACCTTCAGCAGCTGGCGCGCCGTCGACGAGAAGCTGCGCCGGGCCGTCGGCGTCCACCTGATGGCCTCCGGCCACCAGCGGGCCCGCAAGGTGCTGGCCGCCGCCAAGTCCGCGGCCCTGCTCGGCGACCCGCGCTTCGTCCAGGTGCTGGACGCCGTCCAGGAGAACGAGCTGGTCTTCGTCGTGCGGGAGTGGCTGCCGCACGCCTCCGACCTCGCCAAGCTGCTCGCCGACGGCCCGATGGAGCCGCACGAGGCGTACCAGATGGTCCGCCAGGTCGCCGACGCGGTCGCCGCCGCCCACCGGCGCGGCCAGGCCCACCTGCGGCTCACCCCGCGCTGCGTGCTGCGCACCGACAGCGGCCAGTACCGGATCAACGGCATCGCGGTGGACGCCGCCCTGCGCGGGCTGCCCCCGGAGGACTCCACCGAGGACGCCCAGCGCACCGACACCCGGGCGATCGGCGCCCTGCTGTTCGCCGCACTCACCCACCGCTGGCCGTACCCCGAGGACCGCTACGACCTCAAGGGCCTGCCCAAGGGCCTGCAGAACGCCGCCCCGGACCAGGTCCGCGCGGGCGTCCACAAGGGCCTGTCCGAGCTCGCGGCGCGCGCCCTGTCCGACCACCCGCCGCACCACGCGGAGCCGATCACCACCCCGGAGGAGCTGGTCCGGGCGATCGCCGCCATGCCCCGGATCCGCCAGCCCGAACCGGCGCTGCCGGTCTTCCAGGCCCCGCCCCGGCACAACACCCACGCCCTGCCCACCGCGCCCAACCCCACCCGGGTCGCCGACACCACCGTCGCCCCGCTGCCGCCGTCCTCCCGGCCGACCGCCGCACGGCGCACCAAGCGCCGACTGCGCCGGGTGGTCAAGGCCACCGCCTGGACGGTCGCGCTGGGCGCGATCGGCGTCGCCTCCTGGCAGTTCGTCGGCAGCCTGCGCAACAACGGGCAGGCCGCCGCCACCCCGCAGACCTCCGTCAGCTCCACCGCGCCGAGCGCGCACTCGACGGCCCACACCCCGGTGCCGCTCACCATCAAGGGCGCGGAGTCGTACAACCCGCTGGGCGACGGGCCCGAGGGCACCGACTCGGTGAAGAACGCCATCGACGGCGACCCGAACACCGCCTGGACCACCGGCTGGTACGTGGACCAGCTCGGTCCCAAGCCGCCCGCCCTCAAGTCGGGCACCGGGCTGATGATCGACCTCGGCTCCCCCCAGTCGGTCTCCTCCGTCAACGTCCTGTTCCAGGGCGGGGAGCAGGCCGCGGAGGTGCGGGTGCCCACCGGTGCCGCCGCCGGCAGCCCGATGAGCGCCAGGCCGGAGGGCTTCACCGTCGTCGGCAAGAACCGCTCCGGGACCAACGTCGACTACACCCTCGACTCACCGGTCACCACGCGCTACCTCTTGATCTGGCTGACCTCTCTGAACAAGGATCCCGACGGCAAGTACCGCGGCCACGTCGCCGAGGTCAAGGTCTCCGGCTGACCGCACGATCCGCGCACCGGAACGACGGCAAGGGCCCGAGGGGTGACAGTGACGGACGACGACGCGACCCTGCTGGCCCGGCACGTCGCCGGTGACCGGGAGGCCTTCGGCCTGCTGGTGAACCGCCACCGCGACCGGCTCTGGGCGGTCGCCCTGCGCACCCTGGGCGACCGCGAGGAGGCCGCCGACGCCCTCCAGGACGCCCTGGTCTCCGCCTTCCGCGGCGCCGCCGGCTTCCAAGGACGCTCGGCGGTGACCACCTGGCTGCACCGGATCGTGGTCAACGCCTGCCTGGACCGCGCCCGGCGCGGTGCCACCCGGCGCACCACCCCGCTGGACGAGGACCCGCAGCGGCTGGACGGCCTGGTCGGCGCCGCCGAGCCGGCCGACTCCCCGGTCGTCCGGGCCGAACTGCACCGAGAACTCGCCGCGGCGCTCGCCGAACTGCCCGCCGAGCAGCGGGCCGCGCTGGTCCTGGTCGACATGCAGGGCTACCCGGTCGCCGAGGCCGCCGAACTGCTGGGCGTACCGGTGGGCACGGTGAAGAGCCGCTGCGCCCGGGGCCGGGCCCGGCTGCTCCCCCTGGTCCGGCACCTGCGCGAGAGCGGCGAAGCGCCCGACGGACGGGACGTTTCACGTGAAACACCGGCGCGCGGGGCCTCCGGACGCGGGGCGCCACCGCCGCACCGGGACACCCGGGGGAACCCGACCGGCCCCCGCACCGTCACAGGGACAGGCCCGAGCACCGGCCGCACGATGTTGGAAGGAGACGCGAGCACGCGATGACCGCCCCCCTCTCCTCCCCCGAACCCGGCCGCGCCCACGCCCACCCCACCGTCGAGAAGCTCGCCGACCTCGCCGAGGGCCTGGTCGAGCCCGCCGCGGCCGCCGACGCCCTGCACCGGCACCTGGCCGGCTGCGCCGAGTGCCGCGAGACCGTCGACGCCCTGGCCGAGGTGCAGGCGCTGCTCGGCGCCGTCGAGCCCGAACCGATGCCCGCCGACATCGCCGCCCGGCTGACCGCCGCCCTGGCCGAGGAAGCCCACGCCACCGCGGACCACACCGCGGAGCACGCCGAGAGCCACGCCGAGGAGCACGCCCCCGAGAACGCGCCGGAGGGCCCCCGAGGCGCCCCCGCCGCCGCCCACCGGTCGGCCACCCCGGGCCCGGCCGCCCGGAGCCTCCAGGCCCCTTCCACCCCCTCCGCGCCGCCGTCCCGCCCCGCCGCGGCCTCCGGCCCCGGTCGGGCCCGGCCCCGCCGCCGGCGGTTCGCCCTGCTGCTCGGCACCGCCGCCGCGCTGGCCGCCGTCGGCCTCGGCGGCGCGCTGCTGCTGAACCGGTCCGACGACTCCGGCTCCGCCACGGCCTCGGCCGTCTCGACCGCCTCCGCCACCGGTGCCCCGGACGTTCGCGCCCCGCAGTCGGCCGGCCCCGGCACCGTCTACCAGGAGGACCGGCTCGCCGCACAGGTCCGGCAGCTGCTGACCCGGGCCGGTGCCGAACCCGGACTGCGCGCCACCGGCCCCGCCAAGTCCGACGCCGCCCCGGCCGACGGCGCCCGCCCGGAGTTCTCCGGCCCGGGCACCCCTGCGAGCACCCCCGGCACCCCGCCACCGGCCTGCGGCGCCCCCGCCCCGGGCACCCCGCTGGCCACCGACCGGGGCAGCTACCAGGGCTCCCCGGTCGACGTCCTGGTCTACCCGGCCCCCGGCCGGCCCGGTTTCGTGGACGTGTACCTGCGCTCCCCCGACTGCGGCCCGGTCCTCCTGCACCGGACCGTCCCCGGAAACTGAACGCCCCCGGCCGAGCGACCCCGGAAGCCGAGCAGCCGTTCCCATGCGATCGACGACCAGGACGCCACGCCGCTTCCGGAGTCCGGGCACCTGGTACTGATCCGCCTGGGAATGCGAGAGACTGGTCAGTCGTTGTCCCGGGCGGCGGAGCAGGACCGCCCTCCCCGCAGCAAACGCGGGTCGCGATGCGAACCAGGAGAAGCAGTGAGCGACGTCCGTAACGTGATCATCATCGGTTCCGGCCCGGCCGGGTACACGGCTGCGCTCTACACGGCCCGTGCCTCCCTCAAGCCGCTGGTCTTCGAGGGAGCCGTCACCGCCGGTGGTGCGCTGATGAACACCACCGAGGTGGAGAACTTCCCCGGCTTCCGGGACGGCATCATGGGCCCCGAGCTGATGGACAACATGCGGGCGCAGGCCGAGCGCTTCGGCGCCGAGCTGATCCCGGACGACATCGTCGCGGTCGACCTCACCGGTGACATCAAGACCGTCACGGACTCCGAGGGCAACGTGCACAAGGCCCGTGCCGTGATCGTCACCACCGGCTCCCAGCACCGCAAGCTCGGCCTGCCGAACGAGGACAAGCTCTCCGGTCGCGGCGTCTCCTGGTGCGCGACCTGCGACGGCTTCTTCTTCCGCGACCAGGACATCGCGGTGGTCGGCGGCGGCGACACCGCCCTGGAGGAGGCGACCTTCCTCTCCCGCTTCGCCAAGAGCGTCACGATCATCCACCGCCGCGACAGCCTGCGCGCCTCCAAGGCGATGCAGGAGCGTGCCTTCGCCGACCCGAAGATCCGCTTCGAGTGGGACAGCGCGGTCGAGGCCATCCACGGCGACCCGAAGCTGACCGGCGTCACCCTGCGCGACACCACCAACGGCGAGACCCGCGAGCTGGCCGTCACCGGCCTGTTCATCGCGATCGGCCACGACCCGCGCACCGACCTGTTCAAGGGCCAGCTGGAGCTCGACGCCGAGGGCTACCTGAAGGTCGAGTCCCCCTCGACCCGGACCAACCTCGAGGGCGTGTTCGGCGCCGGCGACGTCGTCGACCACACCTACCGCCAGGCGATCACCGCCTCCGGCACCGGCTGCTCCGCCGCGCTGGACGCCGAGCGCTACCTGGCCGCGCTGGACGACGCGGAGCACAAGACCGCCGCCGTCGCGGTCTGACCTCCCCGCACCGACCGACCCTCCCCGCGGGGGTGTTCCACGTGAAACACCCCCGCCCCGGCCAGGCAGAAACAGAACGGGCCCGCCCGTTGTTCACCTGGCAGCAGCCCCCTCCGTCCGAACCCGAGGAGTTCCCGTGGCCGGCGCCACCACCACCGTCACCGACGCGACGTTCAAGTCCGACGTCCTGGAGAGCGACAAGCCCGTACTGGTCGACTTCTGGGCCACCTGGTGCGGCCCGTGCCGCCAGGTCGCCCCGATCCTGGAGGAGATCGCGGACGAGCACGGCGACAAGCTGACCATCGCCAAGCTCGACGTGGACGCCAACCAGGTGACCGCCGCCGAGTACAACGTCATCTCGATCCCGACCCTGATCCTGTACAAGGGCGGCCAGCCGGTGAAGCAGATCACCGGTGCCCGTCCGAAGGCCGCGCTGCTGCGCGAGCTGGACGGCCTGATCTAGGTCCTCCGCTCATCGGCCGGTCGACGGCGGGGCTCCCCGACGGGGGAGCCCCGCC